>CATPBU010000096.1 GCA_955652455.1 Candidatus Dormiibacterota bacterium | reverse complement strand
GTAGAGCAAATGGCGTCTCGGGCATTGGCTCCACAATGCCCGAGCGATTGCTGTTGAGTCGGTCCGCCAGCGAACCCACGCCTCAAGTTCTCGCCGTCTTTGTCAGAAGGGCAGACCGATGGCAGGGTGGACTGCAGACGAGCAACCGACGGCGTCTCCTTGCCTACCCTCGACGCGTCCACGGGCCCGACCATTCTGGAATCCGGCGTACCTGGCCGCCGAGGGGTGTGCATGACGGGCGAGTTGGTATGGTTCGGGGTCGGAGGCAAACCGATGATGCACGTGGACGGGGCGGCACCCGAGTTCGGCGGTCTCGAGGGCGGCGACTTGCCGATCGGGTCCAGCTTTGTCGTGGAAGTTGTCCGCGCGGACGAGCAGCGGCTGACAGCCACCGTCCGCCTGGTTAACGGTCGACTCGAGTGTCGTGAACTCCACCTGAGGACAGAGCACGGGCAAATCGACGACCGGGCGCTACACCAGTTGGGTCTGGCGACCATTCTTCAGCAGGCCGCGACCCACATTGCAGGGCGTCTTGGCGAACCGAGGTCGGACTAGGGACCGACCGAAGCCCCTCGACGCTCGCGTGGTCGCGTTGGATTTGACGTGGGCGATTTCGGGCGCTCCGTTGCTCTGTCACCCTTGGTGGGAGGGGGGGTCCGGTACAGCACGGTGCCACATTCAACGCAGCGCCCGGGGGCAGGCGCGAGCGCCTGCTTGACACCGCACCTCGGGCAGAGGGCGCTGACGGTCATCGATCCGCCAGCTTCTCGATTGTCAGTCATGATTTCTTCTCGGAGAATGGCGAACAACGATGCGCTCGTCAATCACTCCTCGTTCCCCGTGCGCGGAATGCTTCCGTTGGCGGGAAAGCTCTCGCTTCCTTCAAGCGCGGCTCAATGACAGCTGTGTCGAGCGCCATCCTCTCTCCTCTCGCAGTTTCGCAATGTTGAATCCGTCTCCAGTGACTGGCCTTGGACCGGGCACGAGACCGATCCAGTAGAACCTCCCGGCGTGGTGCCGACCAGAGCCGTCGGTCATCAGACCGCGGGGCCGAAGGTCCTTCCCGGGGGCCGGGTCAGCTCGGCGTGCGTCCCGGGCTGCGTCGAGGAGCGCTCCCTCGCGCTTGACTGCGAGTATGGTGGCGTGACCATCCGCATTGCCTTCATCTCCTCGTATGTCCCGCGTCGGTGCGGAATCGCGACCTTCACGTCGGATCTCCTCGACGCGGCTCGTGCCGCCGACTCAGGGACGACCGGGCGCGTGGCCGCCATCGATGAACCATCGGTTCTCCGCCCGTATCGCTCTGAGGTGCGATGGCGCATCCGCCAGGGCGTGCCCGAGAGTTACGTCGCCGCCGCACGAGAGATCAATGTTTCGAATGCGGATGTCGTCAACATCCAGCACGAGTTCGGGTTGTACGGGGCGTGGAGTGAGCCAGGGTTCATTGACGGCCGCTGGACGGATGGCGGATACGTGGACCATCTGCAGCCGATGCTCGAGGAGTTGCGCAAGCCGGTGATGACGACACTGCACACCGTGCTGCCGCAACCTCCGCCATCGATCAGGGACACCGTACGTGCGATTAGCGAACTCAGCGACCAGGTCATCGTCATGGCTACCACCGCTGTCGAAATCCTAACCAGTGTCTACGGCATCACCACCCCGCTCCGCGTCATACCGCACGGGATGCCGAGCATCCAGCGACGCGGCCGCCACCGGCTCAAGGCCGAGCTCGGAGTTGAAGGTCGGACGATTATCTCCACCTTTGGACTGTTGGATCCCGGCAAGGGAGTCGAGTCGATGATCGACGCGATGCCGGCTGTGGTGGAGGCGCACCCGAGCGCCCTGTACATCGTGGCCGGGCAGACTCATCCCGACCTGCTGCGCACCAGGGGTGAGGCCTACCGCAAGAGCCTGGTGGCGCAGACGCATGCGCTCGGCATGGAAAACCATGTGGCGTTCATCGACGAGTACATGTCCCAGCGGCACATCCTCGATCTCCTGCTCACCACCGACGTCTACGTGACCCCGTACCTCGAACCCAACCAGATCACCAGTGGGACCCTGGCCTATGCGCTGGGCGCTGGCAAGGCGATCGTCTCCACCAGATATCTGCACGCCGTGGAGGCGCTGGCGGACGGCCGCGGAGTCCTCGTCGACTTCCGTGCTCCGGACCAGCTCGCCCGTGCCGTGAGTGGCATCCTCGACGATCCCGCTGCCAAGGATGCCCTCGAAGAGGCGGCGTACTCGTACGCGCGCGAGGCAACGTGGCCACGGTCAGCGCAGGCTTTTCTCGACGTTGCCGCGGAGACGGCGTCGCATGGACCTGCGGGCGCGCGGCGGACCCGGGCGGACCAGCATGTGTCTGTACCTGACCTTGCCCGCCGGCTTGACGAGAATCCGATCCTCACGGCCGCGGACGTACCGTCGTCACTCCCCGAGCTCGAGGTCGTTTCGGTGTTCAACGCAGCGGCAGCCCGAGTGGACGGCGACGTCGTACTCCTGCTTCGCGTCGGCGAACGACCACGCACCCACATGGAGCCTGGACCTGACGCACTGACGCTCGACATCTCCGGCCCTGAGCCACGGCTCAAACCGCTCGGTGCTGGTTACCGGTCGACGGACCTCATCGGAGTCGCATTCCTCGACACCCAACGCACGCCACCGGCCGTCGTCCCCGTCATGCTCCCGCGGAACCTCAGCGGGCTCGACCTCAGTGACCCGCGGCGGATCCGATACCGCAACTCGACAGGCGGCTTCACCGCGGCGGCGGACGACTTCAGCGACCTCCTCACCCAGATGTCGCACCTGCGAGTGGCACGAAGCCGCGACGGGATTCACTTCGACGTCGAGCCGGCGCCGGCAGTCCTGCCGGCCAACCGCCTCGAAGAGTACGGCTGTGAGGACCCGCGCGCGACCCTGATCGACGGAATCTGGCACGTTACCTACGTTTCGGTCGGACGTCTGGGCATCACCACCTCCCGGTTGACCACGACCGACTTCCGGTCGTTCGACCGGCATGGCATGATGTTCCTCCCGGACCATAAGGACGTCGTCGTCTTTCCCGGCCGGCCGGGCGGACGGTACGCTGCTCTCACCCGTCCAATGCCGCAGTCATTCGGCCGCGTCCTGGGCATCTGGATCGCCTTCTCCGACGACCTCGTGCATTGGGGTGACCACCGCCCTCTTGCACTGCCTCGATGGGGGATGTGGGACGAACTGCGGACTGGGGCGAGCGCTGTGCCATTCCGCGTCGAGGAGGGCTGGCTGGAGATCTATCACGGCGTCGACCGGAACACCACGTACGCGATGGGTGGGCTCCTCCTCGACGCGGACGACCCGGCGAGGGTGATCGCACGATCCCCCGCGCCGATCATGGTTCCCAGCGCCGAGTACGAGCGGACGGGACTTTTCAACGACACCGTGTTCTCGTGTGGGCACGTTGCCCTCGACCCTGCCGGCGATCGTATCCGACTGTATTACGGCGCTGCGGACAGTTGCATGGCTGCCGCCGATTTCGACGTGCGCGAGATCCTCGACCAGATGGAACCGTGCTGAGGCAGATCGCCAGACTGGCACGGCGGATACCTTCGATGGGGCCTCGAGCGATCGCGATCGCCGTGTACGCTGACGTCACCGACAGCCTGGTGCCCGCGCGCGAGGCGGGGTTCGAGGGGGTGGCGTGCGTCGACGACGCTGCTCGGGCGCTCGAGCTGTACTGCGCGCTCTGGCAGCAGACGCGTCTGCCATGGGTCCTCGAGTGGTGCGAGGGCCTCCTCGATTTCGTGCTCGCCATGCAGGATGACGACGGGCGCTGGGTCAACTTCGTCCTCGACTGGGACGGTGCGCGCAACCGTGAGGGCCGCACCTCGGTGGCCGGCGGGTACTTCTGGCAGGCACGTGCGCTGCTGGCACTGGCCTGCGCGTCGCGCTGCCTCGACGATGAGCGCATCTCTGTCGCTCTCCGGCGCGGGCTGCCTCACGTGGAGGTCGACGGGGTGCCGTCGGACGTGCGCGTGCTTCATATCCTCACCGCGCTCCAGCTGCGTCACAGCGCCGACCGCGCCCGGCTCGGCGAACTGCTCAGTGGGTGGCTCGATGAGGTGGCATCGTGCCGCCTGAACGGCATGCTCATGAATGCGCGCGAGGAGCGAGGCCGACCGCACCTGTGGGGGCATGTCCAGGAGGGCGTTCTCGCCGAGGCTGGCATGATGGTCGGGCGTAATGGCCTCGTCGACATCGCTCGGCAGAGCGCTGAGCTGGTGTTCCGCGGCGTCGTCGAGTCCGGCTTTCTGATGCAGCGCGTGCTCCCGTATGACGTCGCCTCGTGCGTTGACGGCCTCAGCCGTCTTGCCGCGGCTACGCATGCCCCCGAGTACGGCGAGCTCGCCCAGTCGGCGAGGGCGTGGTTCGACGGTCGCAATTCTGCCCGACTCCCGGTCTACGACCGGGACGCGGGTCGGGTCAGTGACGGCATCGACAATGGCCGAATCAGTTCAGGCTCGGGAGCCGAGTCGAACATCGTCACGGCGCAGGCATTGTTGGCCGACACCGTTCGGTTGGCGTCAACCCTGACCGAGGCTCCGCCCGTTCCCAGAGTGTGACCTCGAACCGGACTCCGCCGAGCTCATCCGTCGCGCTCGAGGGCGATCAATCAGGTCGCAGTCCCGGCCGGGTGAGCGCCATGATGAGATGGATGACGCCGCCGTCGCGCCGCGTCTCCGTCACCGTGACCGCAGCCGGCGTCCGTCTGAAGACGTCGAGCATCGTGTAGTTCTCGGCGAAGGTGTCCGCAACGAAATGGCGGATCCCGTCGTCCCAGCCGATCCGGGCCAGGAGCGTCAGCAGTTCGGTGCCGATGCCGTGGTGCTGATAGCCGTCCTGCACCACGAAGGCAACTTCGCCAGCGTCGCCACTGCCCAGCCGGTAGTACCTGCCCACCCCGACAATCTGACCGTCGAACGTCGCCACCAGCGCGGCATGCAGACCATCTGCCGGTGAGGTGAATCGGCGAGCCTCCTCGTCCGCGAGGTGGGGATGGGCTCCGAAGAACCGCCTCCGGACGGTGTCCGGCGAAAGGCGGTGATGGAAGTCTTGCAGGCCTGACGCGTCGTCACGACGAATCGCCCGGACCACGATTCCCCACGGTGCCTCGGCACGTTGTCTGTCGGCGACGGCATTTCCTTGGTCGGGTCTCATGTGCCGACAGTCCCACGCAACGCCAGAGAACACCAGAGGCTTTGGTCCCGGATCCGCTTCAGACCTTCGCGCGTCATAGACTGCGACGGTGACGACACGGATCCGGGTGCTCCTCTGCGATGACCATGAGCTGGTCCGCAGGGGAGTGCGTAGCCTCCTCGAAGGCGACCTCACCATCGACGTGGTCGGTGAGGCCGCGTCTGCGGATGAAGCGGTCACCCTGGCAGCCGAGCTCGAACCAGACGTTGTGGTGATGGACGTCCGGATGCCGGGGCGATCTGGCGTCGAGGCCTGCCGTGACATCCGGGCGGCCCGCGAGGCGACCAGGGTCTTGATGCTGACGTCCTTCACCGACGACGAGGCTCTCTTCACGGCGATCATTGCGGGCGCGTCCGGCTACCTGGTGAAGAACATCGGGGGCAATGACTTCGTCAGGGACATCCACAGGGTGGCAGCTGGCCAATCGCTTCTCGACCCTGCCGTCACCGATCGCGTCCTCGCCCGCCTGCGTGGCGACGCGGGACCGACCGCGGGCGAAACGGGTGGCGACCTCACCGCTCAAGAACGACGAGTCCTCGATTTGATGGCCGAGGGCCTCACCAACCGCCAGATCGGTCAGCAGATCAACCTTGCGGAGAAAACGGTGAAGAACTACGTCTCCAACGTGCTCATGAAGCTCGGCCTATCGCGTCGCGCCGAGGCGGCTGCATACATGGCCAAGCGCCGCGTCGGCGGTGACAGCCCGAGGCCGGACTGGCAGTGACAACGGCGGTGCCAACGCGTCACCTGGACCGCGCACGGACGTCTACAGGACGTGATTCCGCCCGAGCGTGACTGTTGCGGAGCCGGCGGCCGCGCGGATTCGTTGCCGCACAGCATCGATGGCCCCAACGCCGTCGACTTCAATGACCCGCACCCCTGCGCAGCGGTAGTGGCCGAGCACCGGTTCGGTCTTGTCGCGGTGCTCAGCCATGCGCCGTCGCACCGTCACCGGGGTGTCGTCGGCGCGTCCCTGCTCCTCGGCGCGATGCAGGATGCGCTCTGTGAGCGTGTCCTCAGGGACATCGAGCGAGATGACCACGTCGATGGCACGACCCTGGTCCGCGAGGACCGCGTCGAGGGCGCATGCTTGGCCGACCGTTCGCGGGAAGCCGTCGAGAACAGCGCCGGGGGCAAGGTCGTCCTGGCCAAGCCAGTCGGCGATGATGCCGACCACGAGGTCATCGGGCACCAGCGCGCCCGCTTCCATGAGCGGAGCCACGGCGGCGCCGAGAGGGGTTCCCCGGCTCGCCTCGACCCGGAGCACTTCGCCCGTAGAGAGTTGCTTGACACCGAGGTCAGCAGCGAGAAGGGGAGCCTGACGTCCCTTGCCGCTTCCCGGCGGTCCCATGAGGATGGCGAGCACGTCACCCCCTCAAGCGCTTGTTTTTCGGTGCGCCGATCCGCCAAGCGCGTGCGGGTCGGCGTTGATCGCACTCGGGGCGTCCCGGAGAGCATGCGCTCTCCGGACGGCACCCGGCGCGGTGTCAGCTAGTTGCTGGCGGAGCGGTCGACGGCCTTGAGGATGTAGTCGTACTGGCGCTCGACCAGCTGGGTGTAGAAGTCGAAGCCCTGGGCGATCGCCTGGTCCACGGCTGGAAGCCAGCGCTCCGAGGCAGGAAGGGCGGCGACGGACACAGGGGCGAGGGAGGTGAGGGCACGCATCACGCCGATGGCGGCGACCTGGATCTCCTTGGCCTGGTTCAGGTTGACGGCGAGGTTCTCTCGCGTCTGGGTGGCGAACTCGGTGTAGGACGGCATCGGCTGTACTCCTTCGTCTCCCTGCGGCGGGCGCCGCTCTGCAATGTTGTGGAGGAGACGGCGCTAAGTGTACCAAGCAGATGGGTTGGTTGTCAAGCCGATCGATTCCTGAGGGCGAGGCGACGGCGCGGGTGACCATCACGCCGCGCCGTTCCCGCTCTTCGGCGGGTCGCCAGAGAGAAGCCGGCCTCAACCGGTGACACCCGCCAGCTCGCGGACAGCCGGGTACTCCGTTGCTCGGGCGCCCTTGATATCGAACACGATCCGCGCCGACGTGCGCCCGTGCATGATGTCGTCGATAGATTCGTTGATGGAGGCGAGCGGCCTCGTCTCGCGCACCACCTTCGTGCGACCGTTGGCGTGCAACTCGAAGACCTCGCTCAGATCCTTGCGCGTGCCCACGATCGAGCCGACGATGGTAATGCCGTTGAGGACCGTTTCGAAGATCGGCAGGCTCACCGCGCCGTCGGCAGGGAGCGCGACGAACACCAGGGTGCCGCGTCGGCGGAGCGACCCATACGCCTGCTCGAATGATCGAGGTGAGACGGCCAACGCAATTGCAGCATCGGCCCCACCCAGCTGCTTGATTACCGCGACCGGGTCTTCCCGAGCCGCGTTGACCGTGTAGTCGGCGCCGAGGCCTTTGGCCATGGTCAGCTTGTCGTCTGTCACGTCGACCGCAACAACTGTGGCGCCGGCGATCTTCGCGTACTGCACTGCCAGGTGCCCGAGGCCGCCGATGCCAAAGACTGCGACCAGATCAGAGGATCGGGCGCCGGAGACCTTGACCGCCTTGTATGTGGTCACCCCGGCACAGGTGAGCGGAGCGGCATCGAATGGATCGATCCCCTTGGGGACAATGCCGACATAAGCGGCGGAGGCCTTGGCGTACTCCGCATGTGTCCCGTCGATCGAGTAACCGGTCATCTGCTGGCTTTCGCAGAGGGTCTCGTAGCCGGAGACGCAGTACTCGCAAGAGCCGCATGCGTAACCGAGCCATGGGAGCGCGACGCGGTCGCCCTCGCGCACTCGTGTCACCCCGGCCCCAACCTTGGTGACAATCCCAACCCCCTCATGCCCTGGGACGAACGGCGGCGTGGGCTTGACCGGCCAGTCTCCGTGGGCTGCGTGGATGTCGGTGTGACACAGGCCTGAGGCTTCCATCTGAACGACAATCTCGCCTGGCCCCGCGACCGGTATCGGACGCTCCTCGATGACGATCGGATGCTTGAACTCACTGACGACTGCTGCTCTCATGGTCACCCCTCGTTGAGTTGGCCAGGACATTGCCCCGGGTGCACCATTCTTGGGTCGCTCCATCACCACCTGTAGGGCCATTTGTCACAAGCTGACACGCCGAAGGTCCTGACCGCCGCGTCCCTCGGCCCTTGCGTTTACGCCGGCCGGGGTCCATTGTGTTCGCGGGCGCCCCCATGGGTGCTCGCCGTCACCACCAGGATCACGATTCCGTCCCGCTCAGGTTGGCCCGATCGTGGTGCCGGGGCACCGGCTTCGCTGAACTATCCGTTGAGGGACACCATGCCTGCTCTCGTTTTTTCTCAGCGTGGTGCCACGCGACGCGCTCGGTGCAGCCGGGTGGGAGCGCTGGCATGAGCATCGTGGAGTCTCCGGCGCGAACGACGGTGAGGCCACGCGTCTTCGATGGCCGCGTTGCCGTGGTCACCGGTGGCACCAGGGGAATTGGCGCGGCCATCACCACCGAGCTGGTCGGCGTCGGCGCTCACGTCGCCGCCGGCTACAACCGCGATGCCGACGCTGCGGCGCGGCTGTGCGACGAGTTGACCGCCTCCGGCGGGTCGGTCTCGGTTCATCAGGGCAACGTCGGGGTACCCGGCGATTGCGACCGAGTCGTCGAAGAGGTCCTGGCTACCCACGGACGAATCGACTTTCTGGTCAACAACGCCGGGCTCACCCAGGACAAGACGGTGCGCCGGATGAGCGTTGACGACTGGCACGCGGTGATGAGGATCAACATCTCCGGGGCGTTCTACATGATCAAGTCGGTGCTCGACCACATGCTGGAGCGGGGCAGCGGCCGGATCGTCAACATCAGCTCGGTGATCGGCCAGACCGGCAACATCGGCCAGGCCAACTACGCGGCCTCGAAGGCCGCTCTGTTCGGGCTCAGCCAGAGCCTCGCGCTGGAGACCGCACGCAAGGGCATTACCGTCAACTGTGTGGCACCCGGGTTCATCGGGACCGAGATGGTGAGCGCAATCCCCGAGGAGATCCTCAAGGGCATCATCGACAAGGTGCCGATGCGCCGCCTCGGCCGCCCGGACGAGGTTGCGAGGGTGGTTCGCTTTCTTCTTGAGGATGAGTCGGCCTACATCACCGGCGCGGTGTACACGGTCAACGGCGGACTGTTCTGATGTGGGCCTGATGGTGGCGCAGCCACTCGAGGACGTGGCTTACGGGGGCGCCGTCGCCGGCTCCGATGGCAACTCCTTGGACAGCGCTCTGCGGGCCGTGGCAACCGAGTTCATGTTGCGCCACCCCGACAAACTTGCCATCGCCATGGCCGACCTTGCCCTGCGCCAAGGGAAGGTCGGCATCGACGCGGCTCAGCGACTTCTTGGCCGAGGTAGCGGCGAACCACTGGCGGCGGGCGACAAACGCTTCGCCGACCGCGCCTGGCAGGACAACCCATTCCTGCGTGCGATGGCGGAGACGTACCTCACCGGCGCCGCTTGGGCTGCTGAGCTGGTCGACGCGGCGACCGTTCCCGACCGGGTGCGACAGCAGGCCCATTTCGCGCTGCGCATGGCACTGGACGCCGCGGCTCCGAGCAACATCCCTTGGACAAATCCCAGCGCGGTGAAGGAAGCCTACGACACCGGGGGACAGAGCGTCATCGCCGGCATCAGCAATTTTCTCGACGATGTGGCCCACAACGGGGGCCGGCCGCGACAGGTCGACGCCTCAGGCTTCGAGCTGGGAAGGAACATTGCGGCAACACCGGGTCGGGTGGTCTTTCGGAACCGTCTGATCGAGTTGCTCGCTTACGAACCTCAGACCGAGGTGGTCCATGCGCAGCCAATCCTGTGCAGCCCGCCGTGGATCAACAAGTTCTACATCATGGACCTTGCTCCAGGTCGGTCCTTCGTGGAATACGCGGTGCAGCACGGCTTCACCGTCTTCATGATCAGCTACCGCAATCCAGACGGCTCCATGGCCGGCACCACCTGGGACGACTACCTCGAGCTCGGCCTCCTGGCCGCGATCGAACAGGTGCGTATGCTCACCGGCTCAGATGTCGTCAACATCGTTGGCCTGTGTCTGGGCGGCACCATGTCCACCGTTGGCCTCGCCTACCTCGCCGCGCATGGGCACGGCGCGCGCGTCGGCTGGATGACGCTGACCAACACACTGGTCGACTTCAGCGTTCCTGGCGACCTTGGCGTCTTCACCGACGAAGCCGCCATCAGCAAGCTGGAGCGAACGATGCGCAAACAGGGATTCCTCGCGGGATCGTCGCTAGCGCAGACGTTCGACTGGCTGCGTGGCAACGACCTGGTGTGGAACTACGTTGTCAGCAACTGGTACATGGGAAAGCAGCCACCGGCGTTCGACCTGCTGGCCTGGAACGGCGACAGCACCAACATGCCGGCTGCTATGCACTCGCAATACCTGCGAGCTTGTTACCTCCGCAATCTTCTCATCGATCCCGGCGCCTTCACGATCGAAGCCACGCGGATCGACCTGGGAAAGATCCGGCAGGATCTGTTCGTTCTCGGCGCCGAGGCCGACCACATCGCCCCCTGGCGCGGCACCTACCTCACCACTCAGTGCGTCGGCGGTGACACGCAGTACACGCTCACCTCCAGCGGCCACATAGCCGGAATCGTCAACCCTCCCGGCAACCCCAAGGCCGGGTACTGGACAGGCCCCGCCCGCCACGGTGTGAGCGCCGACGACTGGCTCACCGGTGCCGAGCGGTCGAGCGGAAGCTGGTGGGACCGCTGGATCGCCTGGGCGTCCGAGAGGTCGGGCAGGATGGTTCCCCCGCCGAGGCTGCCCGAGGGTGAACCAGCCCCCGGCAGCTACGTTCGCGATGTCACCGCCGCGCCCTTCATCGCACAGCCGACACACCCGCGCTCCGCACCGGCACCACGTCGGTCGCCCCCGAGCCACGACTCGCACCCGAAGCGCAAGAAAGGCGATCACAGGCAAGTTGGGTCGCATCGAGCACCGAGTGACCATCGCGTTAGGATGCCAACCCGGAGTGTTGGCGGTACATAGGAGAATCGGCGATGTCTGACTACCACAAGGTCATCGAGAACGCGCAGCAGCAACTCCTCGCCAACATCGAACAGGCTCAGGAGCTCAACCTGGCCGCCGTCGGGGTGCTGCGCGCTCTGGCTCAATTCGCTGTGCCACCTGCCGCCGACCAAGCTGTGGGCGACGCAGGCTCGCAGGCCGCTGCAGCGGCAGAGCAGAGCCTCGAGTTCACATCGAAGCTCATGAAGCTGCAGGGTGATTACGCTGCGCGCCTCCTGGCTGAGCTGAGCCCGGCGCCTGACAAGGGCTGAACGCCGGCGCTGCTCCGATCCCGGCGCGGGACGCTGGGCCGGAACAGGGTCATTCGGGTGTCACCTCCCGTGCCGTTCGGCTCTGGCGCGAGCCGGCGTGATCGGCCAGCATCGACGCACAACCCCGAATCTGAAGGTGACCACATGACCCCCAAGCTCAACAGGCGCCGACCACTGACCGTTGGCGAGGTGATGACTGCCGCGGTGGTCACGGTGGGCGAATCCGCGACGTTCCACGAGATGGTCCTTCTCATGAGAGAACACATGGTCAGCGCGCTGCCGGTGGTTGGCGCGGACGGACGGCTGCTGGGCATCGTGTCGCAGGCCGACCTCTTGCTGAAGCAGGCGCCCCAATCGGAGCATCGACGGCCGTGGCCCGAATCACGCGAGCATCGAAGCGTGCGCACAAAGTCCGAGGCGGTCAGCGCCGCTGAGGTCATGACTCACCCGGTTGTCACCGTGACGTCCGGGTCCACGGTAGCGACCGCCGCACGATTGATGCAGGATCACAACGTCAAGCGCCTACCGGTCGTCGACGAGACCGGATCCATGGTCGGCATCGCTTCGAGGGGCGATCTGCTCACTGCCTTCACGCGCAGCGATGAACAGGTCCGGAGCGACATCGTCGACGGCATCCTGCCCGGTTGGCTGGGCATCGATCCTGACGCTATGACTGTCTGCGTCGATGGTGGAGTGGTCAGCCTTCGGGGAAGCGTTGACTGTTGGAGTGACGTCAAGATCGTTGAGCACGCCGTCGCCGCACTCGACGGGGTGGTGGGTGTCGACGCGCACCTCGGCTACCAGTTCGACGACCGGCATGTCACGCCAGCACGAGAAGGCCGGATCCGGTAAGTGGAGATCGGCACTTATCGCCGAAAGCTCAATGCCTACAAAGTTGGACAGAACGACCGTCTCGGTTTCGCAGATATCGAGCAGAATCCGCGTGCTCGTCTGCGACGACCACGCTCTGGTTCGCGCGGGCGTCTGTCGACTGCTCGAGTCCGAGCCTGACATCGAGGTTGTCGGCGAGGCATCCGACGCCTCGTCGGCTCTGCTTGCGGTCGAGGAGCTTGCGCCCGCCGTCGTGGTCATGGACGCGCGCATGCCTGGGTCGTCGGCCATCGAAGCATGTCGGGCGATTCGGTCGCGCTTTCCCGCCACGCGTGTGCTGATGCTGACCTCTTTCGACGACGACGATGCTCTCTTCGCCTCGAGGATGGCTGGCGCATCGGGCCACATCCTGAAGAAGATTCGCGGGGGTGGCCTGGTGGCCGGTGTCAGGAAGGTGGCGGCGGGCGGGTGATCGGGGACCGTCGAGCCCATCTCGGCGATGCCCACGGCGCGGCGCCTGCTAGGGTCGTCGGAAGAGTGCAGCCGTGACCGAAGGGAAGTTCTTTGCCAGCGACGGTCGATTGGCCGACGCTCTGCCGGACGGCATCGCTGTGGTCGACCCAGCCGGCATCATCGTGAGCGTCAACCGGCGTCTGGCCGAGATGACCGGATACACCGACGAGGCCCTTGTCGGGCACTCCGTCGACCGCCTGGTCCCTGCCGATCGCCGTAGCTCCCACGCCGGACTGCGCGCCAAGTTCAGCGCCCACCCAGTGGTTCGTCCGATGGGGGGTGAGCTGGATATCGTCTGCCAGCGCTGGGATGGTTCGCTCTTCCCCGCGGACATTGCCCTGAGCCCCATCCACCTGGATGGGGCAGCGTACGTTGTCGCGGCGGTTCGCGACGCCACTCAAGGTCGGGCCCTGGCCGATGCACGGCGCGAGGCCGAGGAACGCTTCCGTCTCCTAGTGGAGAGCGTGTCTGGTCTGGCGATTTTCACGCTTGACGCCGAAGGCCGCGTGAGCAGTTGGAACGTCGGTGCCGAGCGGCTCAAGGGATACGAGCGGGCTGAGATCGTCGGCCAGCACTTTTCGGTGTTCTACACGCAGATTGATCGGGACACGCACAAGCCGGACCGGCTGCTGGCGGACGCCCTAGCGACGGGCAGGGCAGAGGACTTCGGCTGGCGGGTGCGCAAAGATGGGTCGCGGTTCCAGGCCAGTGTGAGCATCACCGCGTCGCTCGATGCCGATGGTCAGCTTCGCGGCTTTACCAAGATCATCCGTGACAACAGCGCCGCCCTGCAGGCGCGCGACGCCGTCGAACGGCTCCATCTTCTCGAGCAGCGCGAACACCTTGGCCGCGACCTCCATGACGGTGTGATCCAGTCCCTCTTTGCGGTTGGCATGAGCCTCCAAGCACTGCTCCCACGGGTCGACGACTCGATCGTGGCCGAGGAAGTCCAGCAGTCCGTCCGCGCCCTCGACGACTCCATCACCGAGCTGCGTACGTTCATCCTCGGATTGAGCACCCACGTCACCCCAGCACGCGTCCATCAGGAGCTAGAACGTCTGGCGACGGAGGTGAGGGCCCGATCGGGCATCGAGGTCACCGGGGTGATCGACTCGGTCGCATTGGCGGCACTGGGCGACAAGGCTCGCGACGTATTGCTCGTGGCTCGCGAGGCGATGTCAAACGTCGAGCGCCACTCGGGGGCATCGAGCTGTGTGCTTTCGCTTGGACCGGCCGTGGGGGGAACCGTTGAGCTCCTTGTGCAGGACGACGGTCGCGGCTTCGATCCATCTGTGCCTGGCCAGGGCCTCGGACTGAACAACGCTCGCTCGCGTGCCGGGGACATGGGTGCCGAATACAGCCTTGACAGCTCACCGGCGGGTACCAGGGTAATGCTCCGGGTGCCGGTCACCGAATAGGTAACCGCTCGGATGCGCGCTGACAGCCTGCGTATGGCAGTTCGTCTTTCCGTGGCGAGCGTGCTGTGGAACGCCGCTGCAGGCATCGGCGCGACGCTCGCCGGCGTTCTCGCCGGCAGCCTGGCTCTGCTCGGATTCGGCCTCGATTCCGCCGTTGACGGCGCGGCGTCGTGCGTGCTCATCTGGCGCTTCCAGTCTGAGGACAAGGATGCGCGTCGCGCCGACGACCTCGAGAGCCGCGCTGCGTGGGCAGTCGGCACTGCGCTGATGTTGATCGGCCTCTATGTGGGAGCCCGCGCCGTCGTCGCGCTGGCAACCCACCCCTCGGGCGGCGTCACCCTCGTCGGCATCGTCATTGCTGCAGCCTCGGTCGTCGTGCTGCCGCCGCTGTCGCGGGCGAAGCGCCGCACCGCCGATCGCCTCGGCAGCCGGGCGCTGCGCGGCGACAGCGTGCTGACCGCGATGGGCGCGGTGCTCGCCGCCGCGGCTCTGCTCGGCATGGCCGTCACACACCTGTTGGGATGGTGGTGGGCGGACTCGGCGGTGGCGGTGGGCATCGCGTTCATCCTTGGCCGGGAGGCGGTCGGGATCCTGCGCGTTCAGGCATAGCGAGGGAGCCACCGAACATGCCGCGCACCATGGCCGGCGGCTGGCGCCTGTCATACATCGCACCCTCGTCTGACTTCGACGTAACGATTCGGTGCGCAATGGGTCGAATCGTACCGTGGCGTACAGACGGTCCCAAGGACTGCAGACATCTTCGAGGCATCTCCCGGTCGAGCAGGCACCGAGCGCGACCGAGGGCCTGTGAGCCGTTCGGTGCGATTCGGGTGATGGAACCATGGCAATGAGGCGGGCCGCCCACCTGTCTGCAACCACGCTGCTCTCCCAGGAAGCCGCTCAGAAGCTCTTGGAGTTCTCCGATGACGCTGCCTGCGTGATCGGATTCGACGGTCACATCACACAGCACAGCGCCAGCTGGCAGCGCGATCTCGCTCACCTGAGCGGCGACGTCGCCGGGGCGGCCTTCGTCAGCTTCGTTCATCCCGGGGACCGGCAGGAGACTCGCCGTCGCCTCAAGATGTTGACCAGTGGGACGGTCGCGGCAATGGAGATCGAGACCCGCTTCCGCCGGCTCGACGGGTCCTACGCCTGGCTCTGCTGGCATATGACCGCCGATCCCAAGGAGCGACTTCTGTACTGCCTTGCCCAGGATCTCAGCGGGCGCAAGACCAGCTCCGGTGGCGACGTGGAGGTGGAGGCGCGGCGCCGGCTCGACATCTCGGACGCGGTGGCGGTGACCGATGCGGACGATGTGCTCAGGTATGTGTCGCCGTCCTGCTGGCAGCTCCTCGGCTACACATCGGCGGAGTTGATCGGAAAGCCCGTCCGCGGGCTGATTCATCCCGATGATCGTGCCCTAGCAGGTCTGACGCACCATGGCAACGCAACCGGCGCTGGAGCACGCACTGTCAGTCTGCGTTACCGCTGCAAGGACGGCTCCTATGCCTGGATCGAGAGCAAGAGCAAAGCGATCATCGACCCGCTCACCGGTGCGGTGCTGGAGACGCAGGCATTGATGCGCGACATCGGTCAGCGCAAAGAAGCGCAGGCCACCATCGAGCGCCAGGCGTTGACCGATGCGCTCACCGGGCTCGCCAACCGCACCCTCCTCGCCGACCGCTTGAATCAAGGCCTCAGGCATCTCAAGCGGAGTCCCGGGTTCGTCGGCGTGCTGATGCTCGACCTCGATCACTTCAAGGTGATCAACGACACCCTCGGCCATCAGGTGGGGGACTCGGTCTTGCTCGAAGCCGCGGCGCGCCTGCAGCGCCTGGCCCGTCCAGACGACACCGTGGCGCGCTTCGGCGGTGACGAGTTCGTCGTCGTGGTCCAGGGTCTCGCAGATCCTGCCGACCTCACCGCGTTCGCCGATCGCATCGTTGCCGGGCTGCGTGTTCCCTTCCAGATCGGCGACGACGAGGTGGTGGCCACGGTCAGCATCGGCATCGCCGTGGCGTCACAGCCCGACAGCCTGCCCGAGGACCTGCTCCGTGAGGCGGACACCGCGCTGTATCGCGCCAAGGACCAGGGACGCGACCGCCACGAGGTGTACGGAGCGGCGCTTCAGGTGCGTGCGATGGAACGGCAGGAGACCGAACGCCTGGTGCGGCGCGCGCTCGCCGATGAACGCCTGATCGTGCACTACCAGCCCATCGTGCATGTCGCTAATGGTGAGACGGTCGAGGTCGAGGCTCTCCTCCGCATTGACGACGCGGAACGTGGTCACTTCTCACCCCAGCACTTTCTCCTGGTCGCTGAGGAGATCGGTCTGCTGCCGGCAATGGATGAGCGGGTGCGGCGTATCGCGCTGGGCGAGCTCGCCGCGTGGCGGGCGATCCCATCCCTTCGCGGAATCGAGCGTCTCGCGGTGAATCTCAGCGCCCGCGAGCTCGCCAGCCCAGAGTTCACCGCGCGACTCGGCAGTTGTCTCCACGCCGCCGGTCTGGAGGGGAGCGACCTGAGCATCGAGGTGACCGAGCATGTGCTGATGCAGACGTCGCACTCCGCGGTCACCGCGCTCGCTGAGCTGCGAGACTTCGGCGCCCACGTCGGCCTCGACGACTTCGGTACCGGCCTCTCCGCTCTGTCCCACCTGTATAGCTTCCCACTCGACTTCATCAAGATCGACCAGTCGCATATCGAACAGATCGCCGTGGACGGGCGAAGCTCGTCAATCGTCGCTGCCATCATCGATCTCGCCCACGCTCACGGCCTCTTTGTCGTCGCTGAAGGCGTCGAGACCGCCGAGCAACTGGCCGTGCTGCGCCAGCTTGGATGCGATCGAGCCCAGGGTTTCCTCTTCTCTCCGCCTGTTTCCTCCGCCGACTTCGTGAATCTGCGGGCACGAGACGCAGTTCCCGCCTGATGCGGAGCGCCTCTGGTTTCCTACCATTGGCGACGTGACAGAGGGACTCGCCGCACGCCCTGACTCTCCGCCGGTTGCCGGTTCGAAGCCGGCGGCGCGCGCCGTGCACGCCACCAAGGTGTACGGCCGCGAAGACGCCGCCGTGCGCGCTCTTGATGACCTCACCGTCGATTTCGCCGCCGGCCATTTCACAGCAATCATGGGCCCATCGGGTTCGGGCAAGTCCACGCTGCTCCACTGCCTCGCCGGCCTGGACGCCCTGACATCGGGTCAGGTGTTCATCGGTGACACCGAACTCGGCGCGCTGAAGGACACCGAGTTGACTCTCTTGCGACGCCGTCGCGTCGGCTTCATCTTCCAGAGCTTCAACCTTGTGCCGACCCTCAGTGCGCTCGACAACATCACGCTGCCCCTGGCGATTGCCGGAATATCACCAAACGCCGAACTGTTGAAGGAGGTGGTTGGTTCGATCGGTCTGACCGATCGCCTCGAACACCGTCCCAGCGAGCTCTCCGGGGGGCAGCAGCAACGCGTGGCCGCAGCTCGCGCCCTGGTCTCCCGTCCGGACATAATCTTCGCCGACGAACCCACCGGCAACCTCGACTCGCGGTCCGGCGCGGAGCTGCTGGGATTCCTCCGCACCGCTGTGGAGAACTTCATGCAGACCATCGTCATGGTCACGCACGATCCCCTGGCTGCCGCCTACGCGGACCGGGTGGTCTTCATCGCCGATGGCAAGACGGTCGACGAGATGAGCTCCCCCACCGCGGACGGGATTCTCGACGTCATGAAGCACCTCGGCGCCTGACGGCGTGCTCAAGGTCACGCTCCGCGGCCTGCTCGCCCACAAGCTGCGGTTGAGCCTGACGGCCGTCGCAATCGTCCTCGGCATCGCCTTCGTGTCATCAACCTTCGTCGTCGGGGACACCATCAACAACGTTTTCGGCGCGATCTTCACGGACGCCAACCAAGGGATCGCGGTGGTGGTCGAAGGGCAGACGCTCGCCGGCGCGGCCCAGGACATCGGCGGCGGCCAGCGCCTCCCGGTTCCGTCAGCGCTGGTCCCGACGGTGCAGCATGTCAACGGCGTCAAGCAGGCGAACGGGGTCATCTTCCGCACCGGTGCAACATTGCTCTCGTCCAGTGGCAAACCAATCGGGGGAAACGGACCTCCGACGTTCGGCGCGAACTGGGTCGACAGCCCGGTCTCTCCTTATCACCTGCGGACTGGGCACTCGCCGCAGGCCGCCGCCGACATCGTCGTCGACGCGGCCACCGCCACCGCCAACGGCATCGTCGTGGGCCAGACCATTCAGATGGCGTTCAACGGCGGTCCGCGCCAGCCGTTCCACGTCAGCGGCATCGCCGGGTACGGGTCCGCGGACAACGTCGCCGGGGCCACGATCACGTTGTTCACCACGCCAACCGCGATGCGGGTCCTCGACACTCAGGGCAACTTCGACCAGATCGCAGTGCTCTCCGCCTCGGGGGTGAGCGACGCGACGTTGCGCGACCGCATCGCCGCGGTTCTGCCCGCCAACATGGTGGCTCAAACTGGAAGCGCGCAGGCCAATCAGCAGAAGAAGGCAACGCAGTCGATCATCTCGATCCTCAGCACCGCGCTCCTCGTGTTCGGTTTGATCGCGCTCTTCGTCGGCTCCTTCCTCATCGTCAACACGTTCACCATCCTCATCGCGCAGCGGTCACGGGAACTGGCGCTGCTGCGCGCTCTCGGCGCAACGCGCCGGCAGGTGATGGTGTCGGTGCTCATCGAGGCCTTCCTCACCGGGGTGGTCGCCTCAGCGATCGGCGCTGCTCTTGGCGTCCTCCTGGCCATCGGTCTGGCGCGTCTGCTGGGTTTCTCACTGACCAACGGCGGCCTCACGGTGAGTCCGCGCAGCGTCATCGTCTCAATCGTGGTGGGGACCGTCGTGACCCTGCTCGCCGCCATCCTCCCTGCCCGACGGGCCACGCGTGTTGCTCCGATGGCGGCGCTACGCGATGCCGTCCCCGAGGCGCAACCGGTCACTCGTCGGCGAATCGTCGGCGGAGCGATCACGGCCGCGATCGGCGTGGTCCTTCTCGGCATCGGACTCTTCACCAGCACCGGCCAAACGCTGCCGCTGCTGGGCGCCGGGACGCTGGCGCTCTTCATCGGCGTCGCCTACCTGGCACCGCTGTTGGTCCGCCCTGTCGCCGGCGCCCTGGGCCGTCCGCTCGCCCGGCTTCGGGGGGTTCCGGGCCGGCTGGCGAGGGAGAACGCCATGCGTAGTCCGCGGCGAACCGCGTCGACCGCCGCAGCCCTGATGATCGGCGTGGCGCTGATCGCTGCTGTTGCCGTCATCGCTGCGTCGTTCAAGGCGTCGGGCGAGTCGGCGATTGCCGGGTCGGTGAACGCGCAACTCCTGGTCACCGACACCACCAGCCAAGCCGGATTTTCCAACACTGACGCCGCGCCGCTGCGTGCCGACCCGCGCCTCGCGGACGTCACCGAGGTGCGGGCAAACTCCATCGTCGCCGCCTCGGCGAGCCAGTCGTTGCTTGGCATCGATCCGTCTGCGATCAATCACACAGTGGCCTTCGACATGGTGAACGGTGACGCCGGGTCGGTCGCGGATGCCCAGAACGTCCTCGTCGATGACACCACCGCCAACGCGCGGGGCTGGACGACCGGGACCGTACTGACGGTGCAGTTTCCCTACGCGCCGAAGACGACAACCAAGCGCATCGGCGGTGTGTACCGCGGCAATGCGCTGATCTCCGGCTTCGTCGTATCGCTGGCAACCTACACCGCGAACTTTCCCACCCAGCGGGACGTGGCGATTCTCGCCGACCCGGCACCGGGTCAGTCGCTGACCGCTGCGGACAAGGCGATTGCTACCGATCTCAGCGCCTACCCCACGCTGACCATCCAGACCAAGCAGGAGTTCGTTGACGCCAACTCTGCCAGCATCGACCAGGCGCAGTCGCTGATCGACGTCCTGCTGGTGCTCTCCATCGTCATCGCGGCGCTGGGCGTGGTCAACACCCTGGCGCTGAGCGTGCTCGAGCGCTCGCGCGAGCTGGGGCTGCTACGTGCCCTCGGTCTGACCCGGCGCCAGACGCGATCGATGGTGCGCTGGGAAGCGGTGATCATCGCACTTCTCGGCGCCCTGCTTGGGTTGGTGATCGGTACCGGGATGGGCACGGCGGTCGTCCGTGCGCTCGCCGACCAGGGGTTGAGCAAGCTGTCCGTTCCGGCGTCCCAGCTGCTCGCCTACGTGGTGGCCGCGTTCTTCATCGGCG
>CATPBU010000095.1 GCA_955652455.1 Candidatus Dormiibacterota bacterium | reverse complement strand
GCGAGCCGCACCGCCATCGCCTCAGCCCCGCAGCGGCGGAATGCGGCGAGGTGTTCGCGAGCGTCGCCCTGGAGGGCGAGGACTCCGACTGTGGTGATGTTCAGCTTTCCCAGCCGACGTGGCAGCGCCGGTCAGCGCGGAGCCTGCACATCGTCATGAACACGGTTCTCAGTGTACCCCTGCCGGCCGTGCGATCACCGCCGCCGTCGAGCCCTACCAGCCACGGGTGCTGAGCAGCTCCTCGCGCGGCATCGCGGCGACGTCAAGGCCGCGCATCGCCGGTCCCAGCCCCGCGCTGACCTCGGCGATCATCTCGGGCTTGTCGAAATAGGTGGTGGCGGCGACGATCGCCTTGGCGTAGTGCAGGGGGTCCTCGCTCTTGAAGATGCCACTGCCCACGAAGTTGCCCTCGGCGCCGAGCTGCATCATCAACGCGGCGTCGGCGGGGGTTGCGATGCCACCGGCGGAGAAGTTGACCACGGGGAGCCTGCCGGTCTCCGCGATCTCCGCGACCAGCTCGTACGGGGCCTGGAGGCGCTTCGCCTCGGCCATCAGCTCGTCGCGCCGCAGCCCCTGGATGCGCCGGATGCCCCCGCGGACGGCCCGCATGTGACGCACCGCTTCGACGACGTTGCCGGTCCCCGCCTCGCCCTTGGTACGGATCATCGCCGCACCCTCGCCGATGCGCCGCAGTGCTTCGCCGAGGTCGCGCGCGCCGCAGACGAAGGGGATCGTGAACGCCCACTTGTCGATATGATGCTCTTCGTCGGCGGGGGTGAGGACCTCCGACTCATCGACGTAGTCGATGCCAAGTGCCTGCAGCACCTGCGCCTCGACGAAATGGCCGATTCGGGCCTTGGCCATGACCGGGATGGTCACGGCCTGCTTGATCTCGGTGACCAGGCTCACCGCGCTCATCCGAGCGACGCCGCCGTCACGGCGGATGTCGGCCGGCACCCGCTCGAGTGCCATGACCGCGACCGCGCCGGCCTCCTCGGCCACCCGGGCCTGCTCCACGGTGACCACATCCATGATCACCCCGCCCTTGAGCATCTCCGCCAGGCCCCGCTTGACGCGCAGGCCGCCAGTGTGGTGGCCGTTCTGCTCGCCTGTTGCTCCGTTGGTGCTCACGATGCCGCCGATTCTACGCGGGTCGGCGGCGAGATCACCCGCGCGAGGCGACGGCTCCGCTGCGCCTCAGGCGGCCGCGTGGGCGGCGCGGGCCGTAGCGCCGGCGCTCGAAAGCTCGAAGTGATAGATGAGCTGGTAGCCGAACAGTGTGGGCCGCAGCGCGACGGCGAGGCGGTCGGCGGCCTTGACCGCGCGGGCCACCCGTCGGTGCGGTGCGCCGGTCAGCGCCTCGAGCGGCAGACCTGTCACATGGCGACGAAGTGGGGTGAGGCCGGCGTTGCGCGTCAGTCGTTCAAAGCTTCGCCGGGTGAAAAAGCGCACGTGACCGTGGTCCAGGATGCCGCGCTGGTCGTAGTCGAACAGCCCCAGGGCGGTGCGGCCCCGGGAGTACCAGTGGCCGAAGTTCGGCACGGAGGCGATCACCGCGCCGCGCGGCACCAGGACGCTGTGCAGCTGGGCGAGGAGGTCTTCGGGCCGGCGCAGATGCTCGAGTACGTCGGCACAGACGACGACATCGTAGGGTTCGCCGGCGACGACTTCTGCCGGCAGGCCGTGGTCGAGGTCGGTCTGGAAGAACGCGTCGCAGCGTTCGCGAACGTGAGGGAGCTCCTCCGTGTCGACGCCGGTCACGTGGTGCCCCAGCGCCCGCACCCGCGACGCGAAAGCGCCACCGCTGCAGCCGAGGTCGAGGACGCGGGAGGCTGGCATCTGCTTGAGCCACTCGAGGATGACCCCGTGTGAGCTGTCCTCGCTCTCCTTGAGCTTGTACTCCGCGTCGACCGAGCCGAGGCCACCCGACATGAACCCATGCTTGGCAAGGCGGTAGCGAACGACGTCGGCCGAGACGTCGCGCGCGTACTTGAGCCCGTTCACCGAGCAGATCTCGTCACCGTAGTAGGTGGGGATGGGGATCTCAACGATGCGTTTGCCGCCGTCGATCAGCTGGATGATGATCTGGGTGTCGAAGTTGAACCCGTCGCTGGTCTTGTCGAGGTCGAGCGCGCGCAACGCCTTGACGCTGTAGGCGCGATAGCCGGAGTGAAACTCAGAGAGCGAGGTGCCCAGCGCCCTGTTCTCGAATCGGGTGAGGATGCGGTTGCCGACGAACTTGTAAAGCGGCATGCCGCCCTTGCGCGCGGCCCCTTTGACCAGCATTCGCGACCCGAACACGGCGTCGCACTCGCCCCGTTCCAGCGGCGCGACGATCTCTGGGAGGCATTCGGGGGCGTACTGCCCGTCGCCGTGGAGGAGCACCACGATGTCCAGCCCACGCTCGATGGCGAGGCGATAGGCGGCCTTCTGATTGCCGCCGTAGCCAAGGTTCGTGGGATGGCGCACGATGGTGAGCGGCAGGTCGGTGACGACCTGCTTGTAGCCGAGGCCCACCAGGTATGTCGAATCCTGGCTGGCGTCGTCACAGACCAGCACCTCCTCGATCCGCGAGCGGAAGCTCGCCGGGATGCGATCAAGAACCTGAGCGAGCGTCGAGACGGCGTTGTAGGCGACCACGACGATCCCGATACGCGGAGCGGTGAGCGGGCCCAGGGCCACCAGCGGCGGGCGGGGTCGATCTTCGATTCGCGGCATGCCGCCATCGAACACGGCCGGGGCCCACCGCGGGGCGGGCGTCGCAGGCCTGCGACGGCCTCGCTGTCACACCGTTCCAGAACGGGCGCTTCGAGCCGGTCAGCGCTTGCGCGAGGCGGCCTTGGCTGGGCTGCTCTTGCCCTTGGCGGCGGGTTTGGTGGCGGGCTTGCTGGCTCCCCTCTCCACCTGGGAGCGCAGGTTTCGAACCGACTGCTCGATGTTGCTGCGCACGATCGGCTCTGCCGCCCGTGACAGCATCCGACCGGCGATCCCACCGGGCAGCTCGTACTCCATGTCGAAGGTTGCCTTGGTTCCCGCGCCGTGGGACTTGAAGGTCCATTTGCCGGTTTGTTTGAACCCCTCGATCGAGGTCCAGCCGATGGCGCTGTTCGCCCTCCAGGTGGTGATGTCCACGACCGACGAGAGCGTCATCGGGCCGGCCTTCATCGCCACCTTGAACTTCGCCCCCTTGCCGTGTGAATTCGGACCAACCGGCGCCCACCTGGTGAGGTCCTTCATGTACTTGGTCGTGTTGCTGTGCTCGTCGACGTATTCGAAGACGGCCTCGACCGGCGCCGCAATGTCTTCGCTGATTGTGATGTGGCCCATCTCAGCCTCCGCTCAGTGACAGCATGGTCAGCCCAGCACCGGCAGCCTGCGCTCCGCAGCCAGTCCGTCGAGAATCGTCTGCATCCTGCGCTCGACATAGTGGTAGCACGCCCAAAGCACCTCTGGGTCGTGAGCATCGAGAGCTCCGAACTGCTCGTGGAAGTCGATCGGTTCGCCCACCTGCACGGTGATCTTGGCAGGCAATGGCAGATGCAGGAGGAAGTCACCGGGCGACAGTCCCCAGGGAGGTCCGATCACCATCGGCAGCGCCTTGAGGCGGAATCGCTCGAGCCCCAGCGTAAGGTTGGTGCCAAAGGGGGGTCGCGACGAGCGGGTGATAGAAT
>CATPBU010000094.1 GCA_955652455.1 Candidatus Dormiibacterota bacterium | reverse complement strand
TAGTGGTTTTAGGATTTCCTAGAACGCTACTTTCGGCAAGATCCAACGCGGTCCACAGAGACCGAAGCCGCGCCATTCCGTATTCGAATCACGGAGTGGAGCGGGAGACGAGGCTCGAACTCGCGACCCTTACCTTGGCAAGGTAATGCTCTACCACTGAGCTACTCCCGCTCGCGGCTGGCGAGTATATCTCAGGCCCTGGCCGCATCCTGGTGGGCGGCCGTCAGTGCCCCGTGAACTGCGCGGGACGTTTACCGACAAAGGCGGCCACCCCCTCGGCGAAACCGGCGCTGTTCGCTGCCTCAGCCTGCGCCTCCTCCTCACGCTCCAACTGTGTGTCGAGGTCGTTGTCGAGCGAGGCCGTGATCAATTGCTTGATGAGGCCGGCCGAACGCGGCCCGCGCGCCAGCCGGGCGGCGAACTCGGCGGTGGCCCTGGCCAGGTCGTCGTCGCCGACGACCTTGTTGACCAGGCCGATGCGCAGGGCCTCTGCGGAGTCCACCGTCTCGCCAAGCATGGTCATCTCCAGGGCCTTGGCCATGCCCACCAGCCTCGGCAGGAAGTAGCTGCTCCCGGCGTCGGGCACAAGTCCGATGCGCACGAAGGCCTGGATGAACGTCGCGGACTCGGCCGCGATACGGAAATCGCAGGCCAGGGCAAGTGACATCCCCGCTCCGGCGGCGACACCGTTGACCGACGCGATGACAGGCTTCTCGAGCTCCCGGATAGCGTGGACCATCGGCAGATAGTGATCGCGAAGGTGCCTGCGAACGTCGGCGTCGCCGTTCTCCAACCCGTCACGCAGGTCCTGACCCGAACAGAAGCCGCGGCCGGCACCGGTGATGACCACCACTCGCACCGCGTCGTCAGTGGCAGCGGCGCGGCAGCCTTCGGCGATGGCGTCGAGGACGCCGTCGGTGAGACCGTTGAGGACCTCGGGGCGGTTGAGGGTCAGAGTAAGGACTCCGGCCTCCCGAGAGGTCAGGAGGACCGGAGAGGTGCTGATCGACATCAGTTCACTCTACTGCCGGCGGTACGCCCTCGGCGGAGGCCAACTCGCCGAGCTCGCGCAGTCGTTCGTACGTGTAGATGCCGGTGTTGTGGCCGTCGTTCCACAGCACGTTGAGGCCGTAGGCGCCCACCAGAGAGATGTCGGCGAGGTCGTCTTCCCCGGGCTCGAGGTCGGGTCGCACCATGAAACGGCCGGCGCTGCCGAGCTCGCCGTGGCAGGCCGCGCATGGACAGGCTCGACGCAGGATGTCGAAGGGGATGCGATGGACGGCCGCGTCGTCCCACTCGATCAGCAGCGCCCGCGCCGGCTCGTCGTAGTCGAAACGCACGGGGCGCCCATTCACCAGCTCAGCATAGGGACGCCGCCACCGCCGCCGATCTCTCGCTGAGAGCCGGCTGAGAAACCCGTGACAGGATGGCGGTTTTCCACATCCTCTCAGGAAGGCGACACAGACTCTGCAGGCGAGATGAACGTCACCCAGATCCGCCTCAGCCGCCGCCAGGCGCTCGGCGTTGCCGCCGGAGGCGCCCTCGGCGCCGTCGCCCTCCACTTCGGGCTAGACGAGCTGGGCGGGTCGAAAGTGGCGGCGACCAACACGGCCAGCGGCTGGCCGAGCCCACTCGGCAGCCAGCGAGGCATGGCTGCTCACCTACTGCGCCGAGCCGGTTTCGGCTACTCGCAGGCCGACCTCGACGCGGCGTCGTCGCTGTCGTACGACGACCTTGTCGACAAGTTGGTGAGCCAGCGACCCGATCCACTGGTCGCGCCCGCCGACGTCACCAACCACAATCAGCTGACCGAGGCGTGGTACGCGCACATGGCCACCACCCAGGCGCAGTTCCCCGAGCGGATGACTCTGTTCTGGCATGGCGTGCTCACCAGCGACTACCGCAACGCTGCACGCCTTCCGTTTGTCTACCAACAGAACGCGCTCTACCGCACCGCCGGGCTCAGCGACCTGCGCACCCTGCTCACCAGCGTCACCCGCGACCCGCTGATGATGCGCTACCTCAACCTCGATGCCAGTACCGCGGCGGCGCCCAACGAGAACTATGCGCGCGAGTTGATGGAACTCTTCACGGTCGGCCCTGGCAATTACACTGAAACCGACGTCCGGGAATCAGCGCGCGCATTGAGCGGGCTGCGCATCGCGCTCTACGACTCCAGCGGTTCGCGGATCGCCGCGCCCAAGTACAGCAGGGCCAATCCGCAGGCGTACCTCGACCAGGTCAACGCCCTGGTTGCGGCTGGCGCGTATTACCGCGGCGCGCCGGTCTCACGCCTCCACGACTCCGGCACCAAAACCGTCCTCGGCCATACCGGCAACCTGGGGCCGGACGACATCGTCGACATCCTGCTCCAGCAGCCGTCGTGCGCACCGTTCGTGACCCGGCGAGCCATGACGTTCTTCGCGGCGTCGAACCCATCGGACGCCGACGTCAACGCCGCTGCTGCGCAGTTCCGCTCCAGCCGGTACGACATCGCCACCCTGATGCGGGCGATCTTCCGAAGCCCAGCGTTCACCGCTCCGTCGAACTACCGCTCGTTGATGCGTTCCCCGACGGACTACATGGTCGCGACCATGCGCGCCCTGGAGCGACCCGGTCTGGTGAAGGTCGCGGTCAGGTCGGCCCCGGGGATGGACCAGGTCCTCTACGACCCACCCAATGTCGCCGGCTGGCCGTCCAACTCGGGGTGGGTGAGCTCGTCGACGCTGCTCACGCGCATCAACTTCGCCACC
>CATPBU010000093.1 GCA_955652455.1 Candidatus Dormiibacterota bacterium | reverse complement strand
GGGCCGGGGCGCGAAAACCAGCGACGCTGAACTGGCGGCTCTGCTGCTCCAACGGGCGCCACGCATCGTGGTGGTCGGCTCGCGCAAAGGTGGCGTCGGCAAGACCAGTCATGCCGCCGGGCTGGCGATCAGCGCCGGAACGGTGCTCGACTCCGTCGGCCACAGCGCCGCGATCGTCGACGCCAACGTCGCCAACCCTGATGCGTGGGGTCAGCTCAACCTGCCCGAGCAAGCCGCGACGGTGCGCGATGTCGTCGCGGCGCTGGCACGTGGGGCGCAGCCACCCTCACCGATTCACGCGGTCACGCCGGCCCTGGCCTGCTACCCGGAACGGCGCGACGGTACCGAGTACAGCCGCACAGATATCCACCGCCTGGCGACGCACCTGCGCGCGCGGTACTCGCTGGTGATCGTCGACATGAGCAATCGACTCCCGGATCCGACATCGGGCCCGGAGGCGGCGGTGGCCGCGTTCTGGCTCGATGAAGCCGACGCCCTGGTCCTGCCGACGGCGATGAGCCGCCAGGATTTCAATGGCGTCCTCGACTACCTCGAGGTGCGCAACCGGCCACCGACGGTGGTGCCCTGCATCACCTCGGGCGCGCGACGCAACCGCCGTCACCCCGTCACCCGCGAATACCTCGAGGTCATCGCCTCCCGGGTGGATCGCGTCCTGGAGATGCCCGACGAAGCCGACAACGTGCGCCTCGCCGGCATGGACGGCGTGCCTGTGCAGGCGGTGTCGGCAAAGATGCGCGGCGCGTATCGGGCGCTGACCGAGGCGGTGGCGCGACTGCCCGTGCGGTCGCGCTTGTGAAACGGGTACGGCAGCTCCTGTCCGCCTCCGCACGTCGCGGCGACGACGATGAGCGAGACCTGCGCACCACGATGGTCATGAGCCTCGTCGACCGTTTCGTCTTCGACCTCGGCCTGCTCGCCGCCGGGCGCGACGCGGACATCGAGAGCTATGTCGTCGCTGACGTGGCGGACCGGCTGCGCGCTGCCATGCGTCCCGGACTTGCCACCGGCGTCACCACCCGTCCCGACTTCGGCGAGTACGCGCAGGTTCGCATCGAGGGTGACATCCTCGACAGCAGCGCGACGGTGCGTACCGTGGTGGAGTTCGACGACAGATCCGTCCGCGTGGACGCGCAGGGGCGGACCGTGTCGCGGATCCGGCGTCGGGTGCGCATCCTGGTGCTCTTCGATGCGGCCATCACGCGCGTCGTTGACCACCGCCTGGAGATCGCGTGAATCGCGGGGTGGTGCGTGCGCCAGACCGCACGCGCCGCGCCCACGGGCGCGCGTTGATCGATCGCGACGCCCAGGCGTTGCCGGTGCCGCTCGGGGATGCGAGGCCGGTTCGGGTGGTGCGGCGTGGCGGCCGTCGCGCTCTGCGCCACCGCAGCGAGGCTGTGCTGACGATGCTGGGTTGCCTGGCGGCCATCGCCGGCGTGGTGCTGCTGTGCACGCCCGCGCCGGTGAGCGCGTATCTCAGCGGCGACCGCATTCACATCGGGGCGATGACCTTGACGCAGATCGCACCCGCGGCGCGAGCCGGGACGCGCCTGTACGGCGGCGATGCGTCCTACGCGCTGTCCGAGCCCGGCGACGGCACGGCGCGGGCGGCGGCGGCGTGGACCCAGGGTGGCGTGATGCGGACGGCGACCTGCAACCTGCGCTCCGAGCCTCTGCGACTCATCGACGAGTGCACGTTCGACACCGGCTCCAGCGCGCTGACCTCCGTCGACGTCCTCGACCTGCGCGGAGGATCGACGTGGCGACGCACCTACGCCGACGGACGGCAGGTGGACATCAGCGTGTCATCGGATGGTGCTGCGGTGCCTGTGGCTTTCCCGATCGGGCGGTAAGGGTTGCGCCTGGCGGGCGCGTGAGATGTCTGCGGGGCGTCCGCCGACCATACGTACCGTGCCGCCGTGACCAACGCGAGCGTGCCGCGCCCACGATCGCGCCGTGGCGACCTGATCCTTGTCGGTGTGCTGCTGTGCGCGTGGTTGCTGCCGTGGCTGGTGCTCACCGGTGCCATGGCGGTGTCCGGCGGTCACCCCGACGTGTCGCCGCTCGAATTCATCAACCCGCTGCGGATCGCGAGCACCTATCACGCTGACGGCAACACCTTGATCTGGTGGCACCTGGTGGGCGGGGGACGACCGGCGCACGTGTGGGTGTTCGTCGCATTCATCGTTGCCACAACGGTGGGCGGGGCGGCCGCGCTTCTCGGTGGACTTGTCGCGTGGGCGGGCGGCATCCCCGGCATCGGTGCCACCCGTCTGCTGCTGCCCAACCGGCTGCCGCGTACCTCACGCTGGGCGACATGGCGCGACCTGCGAGCGCTGCAGGTCCGGAGTCCTCGTTCTGGTTCGATGGTGCTTGGTCGCCGTGGCGCCCACCTGATCGCTACCGAGCGCGAGACGTCGGTCCTGGTCATCGGTCCGACGCGCAGCGGCAAGACGTCAGGGCTGGTGGTGCCGAACCTGCTCGACTGGGACGGTCCAGCGATCGTCACCTCGACCAAGAGCGAACTGGTTGACCTCACCGCCGGGCACCGCGACACCATCGGACCGGTGTCCATCTACGACCCCACCGGTGAGATCGGCGACCGCTACCGCACCGTCAGCTGGTCGCCGCTGACCGGCTGCCACGACCTCGACGTCGCCTGGACGGTGGCGGCGTGGTTGTGCGCTGGACTGCAGCAGGGCGCTTCCCGTGGCGACAACGACTGGGCGCACTGGGCGGAATCCGGCAAGCTGTTGATCGCGCCGCTGCTGTACGCGGCCGCGTCGTCCGACCGCAGCATCGTCGACGTGCGTGACTGGATCCACGGTTTCGACCTCGAAGGGCCGACGGCGATCCTGCACGAGCTGGCCGGGCGCAACGTTGACCCCGATGGCGACGCGGAGCGCGCCATCGCCATGCTGACGTCGATCGACCAGCGCCCCGAGAAGGAGCGCGGCACCGTGTTCTCCACCGTGGTGCGTATCTTCAGCGTGTTCAACGAGCGCCGTGTGGCCGCTTCCGCCACCACGTCGCAGTTCGACCCGGAGCGGTTGCTGCGCACGCGCGGCACGCTGTTCCTGTGCACGCCGCGACAATCCCCGGAGCGGGTGGCGTCACTGTTCGTCGGCATCCTGATGACGGTGGTGACCACCGCCTACCGGCTGGCTGCAGCGCAGCCGCACGGCCGCCTCCATCCCGAGCTCGGTCTGTTCCTCGATGAGCTGGCCAACGTGGTGCCGATCGAGGAGCTGCCGGCGCTGGCCTCACAGGGAGCGGGCCGGGGGGTTCTGCTCATGTCGATCGTGCAGGACTTCTCACAGCTGCGCGCGCGATACGGTGCCGATCGTGCCAACTCCATCCTCAACAACCACGGTTGCAAGATGGTCCTGCCGGGGATCAGCGACCCGGAGACCACCGAGGTCGTCGCCAAGCTCGTTGGACGAAGCGACTTCACAGATATCCAGGTGAGCCACAACGACGGTCGCGCCTCGCGATCGTATTCCCTGCGCCAGGACCAGATGGCCACGCCCGACGCACTGCGGCAACTGCAGGAGGGAACCGGAATCGTGCTGTACAGGGGCAAGCCACCGACCATCGTCAGGCTGCGACCGTGGTACGCGGATCGGCGACTCGGGGAGCTGGTCAGACGGCCGATGAACCGGGCGTGAACAGCCCCTCTGCTACCCTACTGAGCCATGGCGAACGACGCGGAGCAGCAGGTCTCGTGGATGGCTGTGGCGGCGCATCTGCCCGTCGTGGCCAGCGACGGGACCGAGATTGGACACGTCCTCGAGGTTGCCGCCCTGCCCTCGGAGGACATCTTCCACGGTATCGTCTTTCAGCACCGCAGTCGAGGCCGCACCTACTTGGCGCCGGCGTTGGATGTGGCGAGAATCACTGATCGCGCCGTGTACTTGACAGTTGATGCCGCGGCCGCGGAGAACTACGAGGAGTTCCACCAACTGCACGTCTCACGGCTGGGCCTGCGCGGGATCCTCAACTGGAAGCACATGGGCTGGAAGGACTCGTCCGAGTAGCGGCTGCGATCGTATTCGGAGTCAAGCTTATTGGAGGCGAGCAAGCTGTGAAGAGCAAATCTCGGTGACGTGGTTCGATCGATTCGGGCAACACCTGCGCATCGAGAAGGCACGCCCATTCATCGAGCACGGTTCCCGCGTACTCGACATCGGCTGCGGCGACGGAACCCTGTTTCGGGAATTCGATGACATTATCTCCGCGGGGGTTGGCATTGATCCCGACGCCCCGCTCACATCCAGCCCGAGGTTCAGGTTCGTTCGTGGTTCCTACCCGGATGACCTGCACGACGACGGTTCGTCATTCGACGCCGTGGTTGGTCTGGCTGTGCTTGAGCATCTGACGTCCTCGCAGCAGGCAGCTATGGCATCCGCCTGCTTCAGTCATCTGCGCCCGCGTGGCCGGCTCATCCTGACCGTTCCGTCAGCCGCTGTGGATCCGATCCTGCACATCATCCAAAGGGTGGGCCTCGGCGATCGGGACACGATGCACCTGCACGAGCATCACGGTTTCAAGGCGTCTGATACGCGACCGATCTTCGAGCGCGTCGGGTTCACGTTGCTCACACACCGCCACTTCGAACTTCGATTGAACAATCTGTTCGTGTTCACGAAGCCCGCAGTCCAGCCTCCCTAGGACCTGTCCTCCGGCGGGCGCGCGACGCGCCGCGTTCAGTCCGGGCGGTGCGCGGCGGCGGCCATCTCGTCAAGCTTCTCCTCGTGGGTCGACGGCATCACGCCGAGGATGCTCATGGAGCGGATCTCGTCGAGCATGGACGCCAGGGATCGGTTGGCGAG
>CATPBU010000092.1 GCA_955652455.1 Candidatus Dormiibacterota bacterium | reverse complement strand
GGACCGCGGCGCCGAGGGCTCACTCGCCCGAATCCCTGCTTTCAAAGGGCAGGTGGCCGGCAAGACGGGGACCGCCAGCGTCGCGGAGAACGGTCGCTACGGCTCCAACCTGGTGGTGTCGTTCGCCGGGTTCCTTCCCGCCAACAACCCTCGATTCACAATGCTTGTGGTGCTCAACTACCCGCACGAGACGAGGGTCCAGCGCTTCGGCGCCACGCTGGCGGCGCCGGTCTGGAAGCAGATCGCCCAGGTGGCCATCGACGAGTGGCGAATCCTCCCGTGAGGCACGCTGCGGTGGTGCTCGCCCTGGCGGTGCTGGCTGGAGTTGCGCTCTACCCTTGGTTGATCACGCAGCTGGCACGGCACGGTGCGGGGCAGCGGGTGCAGGCGTACAGCCCCAACACGCACGTCGTCAAGGAGGGAACGCCGACCATGGGCGGCGTCCTCTTCTGCGCAATCGTCGCCGCAGCCTGGTTGGGCTTCGACCGCAGCCGGCTGGGCTTCGTGATGGTCTTTGCGCTCGCTGCGGGAGCGTTGCTCGGGCTGCTCGATGATCGCGCCAACATCCACGGCCGCGGCGTGTTCGGCCTGGGCGCGCGAGAGAAGCTGGCGTTCCAGGCGTTCATCGGGCTGCTGGTCGGTATCGGCCTCGACGTGGTCGGTGCCACCCGCCAGTACGTCCCCGGTCTCGGCGCGCCCGATCTGCACGGCGCGGGCATCATCCTGGTGAGCATCGTCGCTGTGGTCGCGGTGAGCAACGCGGTCAATCTCACCGACGGCGTGGACGGACTCGCCGCCAGCTGCGCAGCCGTCGTTTTCGCCGGGCTCCTCGCCATCGCCGTGCACCAGCACGCTTTGCCGGCGGTTATCGTCAGCGCTGCTCTGGTCGGCGGGTTGGTGGCATTTCTGGTCTTCAACTGGTTCCCGGCTCGCATCTTCATGGGCGACACTGGGTCGCTGGCTCTCGGATGTGCGCTGGTCGCGGTCTCTGCCGAGCTGCACCTTCTCTGGCTGCTGCCGGTGATGGGTATTGTGTTCGTCGTCGAGACGCTCAGCGTGATCGTCAACGTGACCGCGATCAGGCGGTTCAGGCGCAGGATCCTGCGGGCCAGTCCTCTGCATCATCACTTCGAGGAGTTGGGGTTGCGTGAGCAGAGGCTGGTGGCGTGTTTCACCGCCGCTGCCGCCGTGGGTACCTTGCTCACCGTCCTCTATGCGCGCGCGCGCGGAGCCGTGGCGTGAGCGGTCGCGCGGTGGTGATCGGCCTCGGCCGCAGCGGTGTGGCATGCGCGCGGGTCCTCGCCGCCGAGGGATACGACGTGCTGGTGGTCGACCGCGGCGACAACGCCCGGCTGCAGGAGCTGGCGACGTCGCTGCCCCATGGTGTACGCGCGCAGCTGGGCGGCTACGAGTCCGACGTGGTTCGCGGCGCCGCCTTGGTGTGCCCCTCACCGGGCGTGCCGTGGACGGCGCCTGAGCTCGAGCAAGCTCGCCAGCTGGGCATCCAGGTCCGCAGCGAGGTTGCGCTCGTCTTCGAACGCTGCCAGGGTCGCATCGTCGGCATCACCGGGACCAACGGCAAGACGACCACGACGAGCCTCTGCGCCGCGGTGATCGGTCGCGATGGTCGCCGCGTCCACCTCGGCGGCAACATCGGAGCGACGATGCTCGATCGTCTCGGCGACGTGCGCAGCGAGGACTGGGTCGTGCTGGAGCTGTCGTCATTTCAACTCGAGTCCGTCGAGGCTCCACGGTGTGAGATCGCCGCCGTGCTCAATATCAGCCCCGATCATCTCGACAGGCACGGCAGCGTCGAGGCCTACACCGCGGCCAAGCGGCGCGTTGTCGAGCACGCGCAGTCGTTCGCGGTGCTCGGCTGGGACGATCCGGTGACCAGGTCCATGGCCGCTACGGCAGCCGCACCGGTGCGTTTCTTCGGCACCGGCGGTGGGATCGTCGACGGCGCCACCGTCGACGGCAGCGACGTGGTCATCATCGAATCCGGGCGGTCGCTGCCGGTCATGCCAGTCGCTGACATCCCCCTGTTTGGCGCGCACAACGTTCTCAACGTGCTCGCGGCCACAACGGTGGGCCACGCGGCCGGCGTGTCGGCGCCGCACATCGCGGCCGCTGTGCGCGACTTCACCGCGGTGCCCCATCGCCTCGAGGTCGTCGCCGACCGCGACGGCATTCTCTGGATCAACGACAGCAAGGCAACCAATGTCGACGCCGCAATGCGCGCCCTTGAGTCATTCGACCGGCCCATCATCTGGATCGGCGGAGGTCACAGTAAAGGCGTCCCCGCCACGGAGCTCGCCGCCGCCGTCGCCCGTCACGCGCGGCTGGCGATCCTCAACGGCGACACCGCCGCGGAGCTCGATGCGGCCCTGGCGGAACAGGGCTTTGTGTCGAGCGTCATGGTCGCCGACCAGGACGCTGCGATCGAGGTGGCCGCTGACCGAGCCGTCGCCGGCGACGTGGTTCTCCTCGCTCCCGGGTACGCCAGCTTCGATCAGTTCACCAGCTTCGAGGAACGCGGATCCGCGTTCACCGCCTCGGTGCGGGCGCTGGCGCGCAGTGGGGAGCGGGCCTGATGGCAGCACGCGCACGGCCCCTGGCGATTCCGGCGCTTCGCCTGCGGGAGACGCTCACCGGCGGCCGCGCTCTGAGCCTCGGTGGCGTCGACGGCTGGTTACTGACGGATATAGCGGCGCTCTGCGCCTTCGGCCTGGTGATGGTGTACAGCGCCAGCGAGGCACTGGGTTACCTGTGGTTCGAGAACGCCAACTACTTCTTCGAGCGCCAGATCATCGGCTTGGCGCTCGGCGTGACCTCATTGGTCATCCTCGCCCGCATCGACTACCACCGGCTTCGCCGCCTGACGCCGGCGGTGGGGCTGTGCATGGTCGGGCTCCTCATCCTGGTGCTGCTGCCGCATTTCGGCACCGAGGCCAATGGCGCCCGCCGCTGGTTCACCGTCGGCCCGCTGTCGGTGCAACCGTCGGCGATCGCGATCCTGGTGGCGGTGCTGTTCTTCTCGAGATGGCTGTGCGACCGAGCCCCGGCGGTGCGCACTATCCGCGGGGTCCGCGACTACGGTCTCCTCGTCGGCGTGCTGCTCACGCTCGTCCTGCTCGAACGCGACTTCGGTAGCAGCATCATCATCGCGGGCACCGCCATCGCACTGCTTGCGCTCGGGGGTGTGCGCAAGCGTCACCTGCTGGTGCTGCTCGGTGTGGTGATGGTCGGCGGCTACCTGCTGGTCATGCTTGTCGCATACCGATCGAGCCGGCTCACCAACTTCACCCACCCGTGCGACGATCCCCTCACCACCGGGTTCCAGGCGTGTCAGGCCCTGTATGCGATGGGCAGTGGCGGATTCGCCGGGGTGGGCCTGGGCAACTCGGTACAGAAGTTCCAATGGTTGCCCGAGGCCCATACCGACTTCATCTTCGCCATCATCGGGGAAGAGCTCGGCCTGGTTGGAACTGTTTCTGTGGTCCTGGCGTTCACACTGTTGCTGTGGCGGGGCGTCCGCGCCTCGCTGCGCGCTCCCGACGCATACGGGGCATTGCTCGCCGGAGGTATCACCGCGTGGATCGGGATCCAGGCCTTCGTCAACATCGGCGCGGTCACCGGTGTGATCCCGACCACTGGCGTGCCGCTGCCGTTCATCAGCTACGGTGGTACCTCACTGGCCGTGACGCTGGCGGGGGTGGGCATCCTCTGCAATGTGTCGGCGCAGGGCCGCAAACAGGGAGTGATGTTGCGTGCGCACGTTGATCGCCGGGGGCGGGACGGGTGGCCACCTGACACCCGTGCTGGCCGTCGCCCAGGAGTTGCGCCGGACTGATCCCGACGGCGAGGTGCTCGTCGTTGGGCGGCGCGGTGGCGTCGCGGAAGGGCTGGTCGTGTCGGCCGGCTTCCGCCTCGAGACCCTGCGCATCTCCGGGCTGGATGCGGGCAGCGCGGGCAGCGTGGCCCGCTTCGCTGCACAGCTGCCCGCGGCGGTCGCTGCGGCGCGACGCATCATCCGTGAGTTCCACGCCGACGTCGTCGTCGGCGGAGCCGGCTACGTCAGCGTGCCGGTAGTGATCGCGGCGCGAACATTGCGCGTGCCGGTCGCGCTGCTCGAACAGAACGCGTTGCCCGGTCGTGCCACTCGTCTGCTGGCGCGGCGCGGTGGCCTTGTCGCGGCGTCGTACGAGGAAACGGCGGCGCATCTGCATGGCGCGCGCGTAGTCAACACCGGCAACCCGATTCGCGCCGAGGTGCTCGGCGCCCCGCAGCGCCCTCTTGGTGCCCGCTGCGAGCATGTGCTGGTGATGGGCGGCTCGCAGGGCGCGCGACGCATCAACCGCGCGGTGGCCGGATGCATCGTAGCCCTGCTCGAGAGATACCCGTGGCTGCGGGTCACCCACCAGACCGGCGGCCTCGAACTCGACGAGACGCGCGCCGCCGCACAGGCGCTCGCGCCATTGGTGAGGGCGCGCTGGACGCTCAGCCCTTTCATCGATGACGTCGGTACGGCGATCGCCGCGGCGGACGTCGTGCTGATGCGCGCGGGAGGCTCGTCGCTCGCCGAGTGCGCTGCGATGGGACGTCCGATGATCCTCGTCCCGTACCCTCACGCGGGTGACCACCAGCGCTTCAACGCGGCTCCGTATGTCGACGCGGGCGCGGCGCGCCTCATCCTTGACGCGGACTGCGAACCGGCTCGCGTTGACCGCGAGTTGAGCGCCCTGATTGATGAGCCTGCATCGTGGCGCGGCATGGCCGCAGCGAGTGAGGGACTGGGGCGGCGCGAGGCAGCCGCGCGGGTGGTCAGCCTGCTGCACGCGCTCAGCGAAGCCCCGGCGAGAATTCCGGCGTGAGCGGCCACGTTCACTTCCTCGGCATCTGCGGTTACGCGGTCAGCGGCGCCGCTCTGGTCGCCCGTGAGCAGGGCTGGCGGGTGTCCGGCTCCGATGACCAGGCCTATCCACCGACGACCGACATCCTCACCACTGCCGGCATCGATTGGGTCGACGGCAGCGACGCTGCCAACCTGGAACGGTGGGGTGTTCCCGACCTGGTGGTCGTGGGCAACCAGACGCGGGCTACCAACCCCGAGTGGCTCGCTGCCCGCGACCGTGGACTCCCGGTGTGCAGCGAGATCGAGTTCTACCTCCGACTGACCGCCGACCGCCGTCGCATTGCCGTGTGCGGGACGCACGGCAAGACCACGACCTCCTCGCTTCTCGCTCACATGCTCGATGCCAGTGGGATGGACCCGGGCTTCCGGCTCGGCTCCACGTCGCTCGACCTCGGGGGCAGCGCTCGGCTCGGCAGCGGGCCCTTCGTGTTCGAGGGCGACGAGTACACCACCGCGCCGTGGGACCCGCGTCCCAAGTTCCTCCATATCCAACCCGCCGCAGTGTGCGTGACCCGCCTTGAACTGGACCATCCGGACATCTACCCGACCCTGGTGGCCTACCGCGCCCCCTTCATCGAGCTGGTTGGTTCGCTGCCCGAGGATGGCCTGCTGGTGCTCTGCGCCGACGACCCGGAGTGCGCGGCCCTCGCCGCCCACGCCCACTGCCGAGTGCTGACGTACGGCACTGACCCACACTCAGACTGGCACATGCAGATCGGCGACGACCACGACGGCCGGCAGCACTTCACGGTCTCCCACCAGGGTGTGTCCACCGCGGTCATGCTCACGTTCCCCGGTGTCCACAATGCCCTCAACGCAACGGCGGCGCTGCTGCTCGCGACCGACGCCGGCGCATCGTGGCCAGCCATCGTCGATGCGTGCGCCAGCTTCAAAGGACCGGCCCGGCGATTTGAGGTGTGCGGCGACGTCGACGGCGTCACGGTCGTTGATGACTACGCGCACCATCCGACCGAGGTCGAGGCCACCATTGCGGCCGCTCGCCTGCGCTACCCGGGACGCCGCCTCGTCGCCATCCACACGCCTCACACGTACTCGCGCACGCGCACTCTTCTCGAGGACTACGGCCGCAGCTTCACGGGCGCGGATTTGGTGATCCTCGGGCCCATCGAGGCAGCCCGTGAACGCGGGATGGCCGCGGATATCAGCAGCCACGATGTTGCCGCCCGGGCGGCCGCCAGCGCGCCGGTGCACGTCGTCGAGTCCGCCGACGAGGCGATCGCGCTCGTCGAACGGATGGTTCGCGACGGCGATGTCCTCCTCGTCCTGTCACTCGGCGGCTTCGACAAGATCGCCAGTCGACTGGTGCGCTCACTGGAGGCGTCCCGTGTCCGCTGACTGGCTGGCGCGCTGGCCCGGGGTGCGGCGCAACGAGCCGCTTGCACGTCACAGCCAGTACGGCATCGGCGGCCCCGCAGACTTCTTCGTACGCGTCGACGACATCGCCATGCTCCCCGAGGTGGTGGCACGCTGCACGGCGTCCGGCGTGGCTCTGACGGTCCTCGGTGCTGGCAGCAACGCGCTCATCCTCGATGGTGGGGTGCGGGGGCTGGCACTGCGGCCGGTGAGCAAGGAGATGACCATCGGCGACGGAACGGTGACGCTCGCCGCTGGGGCGATGATGCCGCGGGTGGCGCTCGACCTCGCCCGCCAGGGCATCGGCGGCATGGAGTGGGGCATCGGTGTGCCGGGCAGCTGCGGCGCTTCGGTGTGGGGCAACGCGGGGGCTTTTGGCGCCGACGTGGCGGGCACGCTGGTCGAATGTGAGGTGGCAGCCCCGGACGGGACCACTCGATGGGTCGGTGCAGCCGACTGCGGATTCTCGTACCGGGAGTCGAAGTTCAAGAACGACATGCGCGGTCATGTGGTGATGCGCGGTCGCTTCACCGTCGCTCGCGAGGACATTCCCGCGATGCGCGCTCGCACTGACGCGGTGCAGGCAGAACGCAAGCGAACCCAACCCTACGGCGTGCGCAGCCTCGGCAGCACCTTCAAGAACCCGCCGGGTGACTTCGCCGGCCGGCTGATCGAGGAGGCGGGCCTGAAGGGCCGCACCGAGGGTGGAGCGCAGATCTCGCCGAAGCACGCGAACTTCATCCTCAACATCGGCCGCGCCACCGCCGCCGACGTGCTCGCGCTGGTCGACCTCGCCCGCAGCGAGGTGGCCTCGCGGTTCGGTGTGCTCCTTCAGCGGGAGATCGTGATTCTTGGTGAGCCGCTGTTGGCGCAGACTGTCGCGCGGAGTGGATCGTGACCACGGTCGCCTGCATCTTCGGCAGCCGGTCGGTGGAGCACGAGGTGTCGGTGATCACCGCGCACCAGGCGATGGCCGCGCTGGGGCCACAGCACCGCTGCGTCCCCGTCTACATCGCCAAGGACGGTCGCTGGTACACGGGCCACGCGCTCACTGACCTGAGGCGCTTCGAGGACGTGCAGAGCCTGCTCGCGGACTGCACGGTGGTGACACCTGTGATCGACGCCTCGAGCCCGGGCATGAGCATCACGCCGGTGGGCGCGCCCCGGCGGGCGCGCTTCGGACGCAGCAGCAGCGACGCCGTCGACGTCGACGTCGCGATGCCATTGCTCCACGGCAACCTCGGCGAGGACGGCACGTTGCAGGGGTTGCTCGAGATGGCGGGTGTGCCGTACACCGGCAGTGGCGTCACCGCATCGGCTACGGCGATGGACAAGCGTCTCGCCAAGACGGTGCTGCGCGCCGCGGGCCTTCCGGTTCTGGACGACGTGTGCATCGACCGCGAGCAATGGCGCGTCGACGCGGCTTCGGCGATTGACCGTGCCGAGGGTCTGGCGCCCTATCCGCTCTACGTCAAACCGGTGAACCTGGGCTCGAGCATCGGCGTTGCGCGCGCCACCGACCGCACCGCGCTGAGCGGCGCCGTCGAGGTGGCGCTGACCTACGACGAGCGCTGCATCGTCGAGGCTTCTCAGGAGGGAATCGTGGAGATCAACTGCGCGGTGCTTGGCGATGAGAGCGGCGCGCGTCCATCGCTGCTCGAGCAGCCCACCAAGCGCGGGTTGCTGAGCTATGACGACAAGTACCGGTCGAAGGGCGGCACGGCGGCAGGCGCATCCAGTGGGATGAAGAGCACGCAGCGGCTGATTCCCGCGCCGCTCGAGGCCGCGCTGGCAGAACGGATCAGCCGGGCGGCGCTGGATTCGTTCGCGGCCATCGGCGCGGCCGGCGTCGCCCGCATCGACCTCATGGTCGACCCGTCCGACGGTGCTCTCATCGTCAACGAGATCAACCCGATCCCGGGTTCCCTCTCCTTCTACCTTTTCGAGCCGGCGGGGACGTCGTTCACCGCGTTGCTCGACGAACTCATCCAGATCGCCCAGCGCCGCCACGCTCGGCGTGCTGCAAGCACCGCGGTGTTCGATCGCTGGATGCTCGGCGGTGGCTCTAAATCGTCGGGATGAGCGGTGCGGAGGAGCCAACGGCTGCGGTGGTCGAGGGCGGCACCGGGCAGCCGCTTCTGCTTCTCCACGGCTGGGGCGCCACCAAGGAACTGATGCTCCCCATCGCTCAGCGCCTGCCGGGCTACCGCGTCATCGTCCCCGACCTTCCTGGCTTCGGTGCCACCGAGTCACCACCGAGCCCGTGGGGCGTCGACGAGTACAGCGCCTGGGTGATTGCTCTCCTCGATCGACTCGGCGTCGCGCGCACCCACATCGCGGCCCACTCCAACGGTGGGAGGGTCGCCATCGCGCTCGCCGCCACCTGGCCGGAGCGCGTCGGCAGGCTGGTGCTCACCGACAGCGCGGGAATCCGTCCCAGCCACGGACTGCAGTACCAGTGGCGGGTGCGCACCTTCAAGCTGCTGCGTGCGGCGGCACGGTCGCGCGGCCTTCCGAGGCTGCTGCGCCGCGCCGCCGGCCGGCGCGCCGAGCGCCGTGGCAGCGTCGACTACCGGGCGGCGTCAGGCACCCTGCGCGCCAGCATGGTGCGCCTGGTGAACGCCGATCTGCGACCGCAGCTCTCGCGGCTGCGCGTTCCAACGCTCCTCATCTGGGGCGACCGTGACGAGGAGACGCCGTTGAGTGACGCCCGGACGATGGAACGGCTCATCCCCGACGCCGGCCTGGTCATTCTCGAGGGCTCCGGCCATTTCGCCTACGCCGAGGAGCCGGACCGCTTCTGCCACAT
>CATPBU010000091.1 GCA_955652455.1 Candidatus Dormiibacterota bacterium | reverse complement strand
CCGCCGTAAGCGAGAGTGATCCGCATCGACCGGGCATACGCGACGAGCCTTTCGAAGTAGTCCCTGTTGTCGTCGAGGTCCTCCCCCTGCGGCAGCAGCAAGGCGATCCTGCTGGCCGGCCCGAACTTCCGGCGCTGCACCCCGATACCGTCGGAATCGTCTTCCAGGGCAAGGCGTTTGCGTTCCAGGCCGGCGACGAACTGGATCGCCAGCTCGATCGCCTTGTTGATCGCGACCCGGGCCGGCATCGCCACCACGAGGTCGTCAGCGCGGATCGGTGTGCTGTCACCGACCAGGAGCTCGAGCCGGCTGCGAAACGCGAGCTCGTCGATAGTTACCACGTCACGCTCGAAGTCGAAGCCGTCGGGGACGACCGTGGCCTCGATGCCGCGTCCTTCGCGTAGCGCCTCGGCAGCGATCGGGTTGATGACGACGTGCCGAGCATTCGGAAGCGACGGACACATGATCCGATCCATGAGGTCGGTCACCTCGCGGTACGGTGACCGGAAGTTCCTGGCGTTGGGCCCTTCCCAGTAGAGGTCATGGTGCTGCATGAGAAATCCGAGATCGGGGCGGTCAGCGGCCAGGCCATGGAGAGCAAGCGTGGCCGGCAGGTTGTAGGGCAACGACATCAGGTTGCGAATGTGCAGCACCCGGACTTGGTGAGAGTCCACATACTCCTCGACCTGTCGTCGAATTGGCCTGGCACGGTCTGTGATCTCCTCGACAAGGGCCTCCCCTGCCGACGCCGAGGAGGACGGGGAGAGCTCAGCGGCTGGTGAGAAAATTCGCTTGCGCAGCGCGACCGCATCGGCCGACTGATAGGAGAGCTCCGGCAGCCTCAGTCCTGCGGCTTCGGGAGGCACATCCGATGCACAGGCGTGGACACGCCAGCCCCTAGCGCTGAGCGCTTTGGAGAGCTCCTGCGACTGCAGAGACACACCATCGGTGCCAAACAGTTTGAAGTGGATCTCCAACGTCGCTCTCGAACTGACTCGAGTCTCGACAGCGCGAGGGCTGGCTCTCGGTTCTCCCATGACATCCAATGATGCAGCTGGCGCCGAGTGGGTGACCGCTTACCCGGAGATGCGGACCACCTGACCGGTCGGGCTGCCGCCCGTAGATGTACCCGGCATGATCGACCAGTTGGACACGTAGATCGAGCCGTCGGGTCCGGCCACGAAACCGTTGGGGAAGAACAGTTGCCCGTTTCCCAGAATCGTTCTGGTGCCATTCTCCGAGATACGGACAACGTCGCCGGCAGGATTCATCGAAAAGAGTCCGGCGGTCTGCAACTCGGTGACGTAGAAGTTGCCGTCCTTACCGAAGCCGCAGCCAGTGATCGTTGTGAATCCGGACTGCCACATCACCGGCGCATGGCCGGGGACGACCCGCCACACCACAGCCGCCCCTGGGGCATTGCCGACACCGGTGAGCTCACCGACGTACAGCGCGCCATCCTCTCCCTGGGCAACGCAGGTCGGCACTGCATCGTTGACCGCCGGGCTCGGGAACACAGCGAGCACCGTCACACGGCCATCGGGACCGACACTGTCGAGGGTGTTGGCAGCGGCATCGACCACGTAGATGCGGTTCTCCAGCGCCAGCACCCCGTAGGGATTCGCGTCTGGGTATTGGGGGTTGAGGCCGCGATGATTGTTCGTCCAGACAAAGTCATGCGAACCCACGCCGGCGACAGCCTCGTAGTCACCATTCGGGCTCAGCCTGAGGAGCTGTCCCAGCTGGTGACGCGCCGCCTTGGTGAGCCCCGCCGGTAGTCCGGGCGGGATGAATTGTGGAGCCGCCGTCATGATCGTGTAGAGAGCGCCGTCGTCACGCTGCGACAGCCCGTCAGGACCGGTCGCGGCTTGACCACCGGGGCCGGCATTCGAAACCAGTCCCGTGATGAATCGGTGCACGCTCCCGCCTTCGAGCCGGCTGACGGATCCGGTCAAACCGAAGCACTGCGTGCCCTGTGGGCCGCCGGCCACGCACGTCGAGCCGCCGGTTCCTGCCTCGGCGACATACAGCTGGCCCTCGGGGCCGAAGGCGAGACCGCGCGGGTTGTTCAACCCCTGCGCGATCACCGTGACGGTGGAGGTCTTTGCCGACGTAGAGGTCTTTGCCGACGACGATGCGTAACCGGTCACGCCGCTGACGGACGACGCCACGGCCACGATCAATCCGACCTTGGTGATTCGCCGCAAGCTTCCGGTACCCAGCATTCTCGTGCCCCCATCGGCGACGCCAAGCTCAGCGAAATCCAAGTCCTCTTGGCGCCGTTGGCGGGCAGTATGCGCTCAGCCCTCGGGGGTTGTGTGAGCCATCCCGCTGGCGGCGAAGCCGCCTACTCGCGTGCGTACGCCGCCGCGCCCAGGGCACGTTTCCCGCGCGACGGGTCAGCGATGATGCCTAGAAGGGACCGGGGCCGGACGGCCCACCCTGGGTGGCGGGGCTGGCGAGCACGCACTGACCCTGCCGGTCGTCGAGCACGGTGTTGGGGTGTGGCGTCCGTGGGTAGAGAGTGTTCTGGCCGAAGGTCGACTCGGAGCTGTCCCAGGTCGTGCTGTTGTGGAAGCACGACAGGTTGCCGGAGATGTGGTTGGAGAGGATCTCCGGACCGTCCGGATCGGCGAGCTGATCATTGATGACACGGACGTTGCCCCCCACGTGGAGGCGGGCGAGGCCCATCCAGCAGGATGACAGCCCGGTCACGCTCACGCTGCCGTGGATCCAGCTGTCCTCATAGGCCGAGTAGACGGGGCTGTTGAACAGGGTGAAGATTCCCGCGGGCGTGCAGTTGAATCCGCCGCCGCCACCATGCTGTGCGACGCTTCCGCCGACGCGGGTGTTGTGCACCAGCACACCGAGCGGCTGCTCGGCGATCAGGCTGCCGTCGACGTCACCGGCACTGAAAAGGGTGGGGTTGCTCTGGTTGTCGTCGATGCAGGAGAAGCTCTGCGGATCGCAACCGAGGACCAGGGTGGCGCCCGGTTCGACACGCAGGTTCCCGCCCACTGACAGGTGGGAATGACCGGTGCCGGTGGTGTCGTTGAGCCCGAACGCTGCCACCAGGACCGCCCCCGGCGCGACCGCCAGGTTGCCCTCGACCCGCGCAGGTCCCGCGTTGACCTCGCACGCGCCAACGACGCGGACGGCCTCGTAGGTCCCCGCCAGGACCCCCGGGGCTGTGGGGGTGCCCGAGCAGATGTGAGTCGCGGGTCCGGCCGCGGCCACGGTGCTCGGGCTCGCGGCGGCGAACGCAACCGCGAGTCCTCCGGCGCTCACCGTACAGAGAAGCTTGCGCGTGAACCT
>CATPBU010000090.1 GCA_955652455.1 Candidatus Dormiibacterota bacterium | reverse complement strand
CGCGATTGGGTCAATGAGCTCAACCTGCCCGACCTCGGCGGCGAGAACCCGCTCTCCCAGAGCTGATCCCCAGCCAAGCTGACGCTTGGCCGGGGGAACCCCTGTGTCTTGAAAGGAGGGCGATGCGCCCTCTCACACCAGCTCGGCGCAGATCGCCACGTACTGGGCAAGGTGGCGCGACCCGAGGAACTCTCTCTGCACGCGAGCGTGCGCCTCCCTCCCCATGCGATCGGCCCGTTCGCTGTCGAGGAGGAGGCTGCAAACCGCCGCGGCAAAGGCATCGCGGTCATGCGGATCGTCAAGCAACATCCCGCTTTTGCCGTCCTCGATCTGGTCCTGGATGCCGCCGATCCGGCTGGCCACGACCGGCCGTGACTTCCACATCGCCTCGGCCACGGTCAGTCCAAAACCCTCGGCGAGGCTCTTCTGGACGACGACGTTGGCGCGCCGCTGCAGCGCGTTGACCATGGCGGCGTTCTCCTCGCTGTCGGCCATCGGCAGACAGACGAGGTGGATCCGCGCCCGGATGTCGTCGGCAAGATCGAGCCAGGCTCGCTCAACCTCCTCGTAGGCATCCCTTCCCTCCGGGTCGTCGGCCACCCCGTCAACGCTCGGCCCCGCGAGGACAAGGTGTGCGTCGCAGCCACCCACCACGCCGTGTGCGAAGCCTTCGAGCACGCCGAGGGGATCCTTGAGGCGGTCCCAACGCGAGATCTGAACGACGAGGGGCGTATTCGCGTCCAGACGCGCGGACTCGACCATCGTGGCGCGGTGCTCGATACGCCCCGAACTGCCGTCAAAGCGCGTGTACGCAGCGGCTTCGCTGCTGCCGTCGTCCATGACGCCGGCGCTGACCAGGACGGCGTGCACTGACGCGCGGTCCATCTCGTAGTTCTTCGCGGAGAAGGGGTCGATCGATGGTGCCACGACGCGGATGCGGTTGCGGTCGAGTCCCTCCCAGGCGAATGCCCGGCGCGAGAAGACGCAGCGCGCCGCCCGGCGCACGTAGGGGAGCAGGAAGTTCCAGGTGTCGCGCGCCTCCGGGTTGGGCGTGTCCAACCCGACGTGGCAGCGCCAGATCACCCAGACGCCCGCATCCGCGAGAAGCGGCGCCAGCCCGGCGGTTTGCGGGTCATGGAGGATGGCGATGTCGCCCGCGCGCATCCTGTCTCGGAGTTGTTCGCCCTGGCCGGAGAGCACCTCCTCGTAGTGCCGGCGATCATCGTCGTGGAGGCCGGCGCCGTCACCCCCAGCGCCGTGGAGCCGGTTGTGGATGCGCTTGGTGATCGTGAAGAACCGGTCGTCGCCATGGATGACCAGCCAGCCCGTGTCGACACCGGCACCGCGTGCATAGGGAAGCAACGCGGCGAGCATCTCGGCGACGCCACCGCCCTTGGCTGTGGAGTTGACGTTCCAGATGGTGCGACCGGCGAGCAGCTTGTGCGCGGCCTTCATGGCGGCGCGAAACGCCATCATCTCCGTCGCGCTGAGAACTGTCTCGAACCGCTGCGGATCGACGGTGGGGATGTCGACCTCGGACACGCTGTGTATGGTGGCGTTCCTGGTGGTCACTGCGCCGACGTTGGGTGCCGGGCGTCGGTGTCTTACTCGTTGGCGACTCCCCGGGGGTCGACTGATAGCGATGCGCACATGTTTTCTGCGCGCCGAGATGACATGACACTCTCCCCTCCGCGGACGAGGCCTATCCTGTCGCCAGGCCGGGGTGGCGGAACGGTAGACGCAGCGGTCTCAAAAACCGCCGGGGGCAACCCCGTGTGGGTTCGACTCCCACTCCCGGCACATTGTGGACAGAGGGACGGTCGCACGGAGTGTCGATCCCGTGCCTGCGGTGGACTCGATCTGAAGGCTGCCCCCAAGCGCTTCGAGCCGATCCTCCATGTTGGTCAACCCCGCGCCACGCACAGCGGTGGCAACATCGAATCCGCACCCATCGTCCGCAACCTCGACAACCAGCTGTCCGCCGTTCTCGCAGAGGCGCACGTCCACGGCTGACGCCGCCGCGTACTTCTGTACGTTTTGCAGCGCTTCAAGAGTGCAGAAGTACAGAGCTGCCTCGATCTCCTGAGGGTATCGACCGACGCCGTCCGCATCCACGCGCACCGGGACGGTTGCCTTGCCGGCCTGCGAGCGCAGCGCCGCAGCAAGGCCCTTGTCGGCGAGCAGGGGCGGATAGATGCCGCGGGCGAGGTCGCGCAACGTCTCGAGGGCTTCATCAGCGTCGTGTTTGAGCTGGACGATGGTCGCGGCGGCCTGCTCCGGATCCCGGTCGGTCAGCATCTCCACCAGCCCAAGCTTCACTTTGAGTGCGACCAGGTGCTGCTGGGCGCCGTCGTGAAGGTTCCGCTCCAGCCGGCGACGCTCGTTGTCCTGTGCCGCGACGAGCCGTTGCCGGGATGCGCGCAGGTCGTCCAGCCGCGCCTGCAGGTCCGCGGTCAGCCCGACGTTCTTGAGCACAAGTCCGGCCTGGCGAGCGAGGTCGTCCATCAGCTTGATCTCAATCGGAGTCAGCATCTCGCCGCGGCGCTTGGTGACGCTGAGTGCACCAAGCAGCTCGCCTTGATGGCGCACCATCACTGAGCGGTCTGCGGCGGGGATCGACAGATCTCCGGCAGCATTCAGGTGGACCGTTGCCGGCGATGCAGTGTCGGTGGGGAACGCGGCAGCGCGTCGCATCACATCTTCATGGCGCAGCCACACCTCGGCGAGCTCAGCGCCGGTCCCGTCGGCCAGCACCCTGGCCATTCGCGACAGCACCTCGTCGCTGGCATACGACTCAGCGACTCGTTCGGAGAACTGAGATAGGACCTCATACGGGGTTGCACGCTGTCCGTACACGAGCCGGTTGGAGACCCGTTGAAGGCGCTCGCGGATCGGTTGAAATCCCACCGCCACGATCGCTGTGGCCAGGATCGACAGCCCCAGGTTGGGCCTGCCGCCGCTGCCGACCAGCGTGCCGATGCCAACCGCGATGCCCACGTAGACGGATGTGATGAAGACCGCGAGCGACCCGTAGACCACAGTGCGGCTGATGAAGACGTCGATGTCGTACAGCCCGTACTTCATGACCGCCAGCCCGATGGTTGCGGGGATGGCGACGCTGATCCCGAAGGCAAAGCCGAAGTTGGCGATCGCATCGCCGATGTCGTGGCTGACCGCAGCCCCAACAACGCCCCCGGCAGTGGAGACGCCTATGGTTGCCGCAGCCGTGTACGCGAACGACTTCAGCTGATGACGTGCAACGCCGGATGCCCGTCGCAGCCGGAGCACCACCGCCACCGCCGGGAAGAGGAAGATGACTGAGAAGGCCACTGAGTTGGTCACCGCGATCGTCGAGTTCGCGATCGTGGTGAGTGCCGACACCACGAGGGGATTCGGAACCTTCGGCAACCGTGGCGACGAAACCATAGGGACTGTCGAGAGCACCGTGGCAAAGACAGTCGCGGCGCAGGCGACAATCATGAAGCGCACGACCAACCGCCAGCGCGTGCCTGGAAGCCTGCCGTCCGGAAAGTAGAGGACGAGGAAAGCGAGCAGCGCGCTGGCGAGCACGCCGCTCCAGTTGCTGCTCCACGCCGACCACGCCACCCAGCCTCCGGCCGATGCACCCGACAGCAGCCCCCACATCGATAGGAACGTCGCCGCCAAGGACACCGCTT
>CATPBU010000089.1 GCA_955652455.1 Candidatus Dormiibacterota bacterium | reverse complement strand
TCCTCAGCCAGATCATCGCCGGTCTCAACTGCTAGATAACAGCGGCACAGACGGTGACGGCGTGGAAAATCAGCAGACGCCCCTGCTGACTCGCTGCCGGCCGTTCAACGTCGGCTCGACAACCACAGAGATCATCTCGTCGACGGCGGTGTCGAACGGGATGGTGTTCTTTGCGGGCACCGACGGCAACCTCTACATCCTCGGGTGAGGCAGCTCGCCGGCGTTTGAACCCAGATGGCGCGGGACCCACCGCCCAACTCCCCGTCGGAGTGGGCGGCGAGGTCTCGCTACCGGTTGGTCCGAAGCCCCCCTTCCACCCAGGTCACCTCAGTGCTGTTGACCTGGTCCCCCTCGTTGAATCGGCTCCTCCATCCCGGATGAGCAGACTGTATACGAGCGCGCCAAAGACGTCAAACGCGGGCGGACTATCTCGGCGAGCTCCCGGATCGGCGTCCCGGCCATTCGGTCCTCCGTGACGGCTCTGAGCCGCTCTGATTCAGGTCGCCACCGGCGACAGGATCTCGGCGAACTCGATCTGGAAGCTCTCGACGGTCGGATCGGTTGCACCCATGGCCTGGGCGGCCGCAGCGCGAACCGGCCCCACCGCCTGGGCGCTGCTCTCGAGGTCCGCCTTCGAATCCCACACCGTCCCCGCGACAGCCCCGCCGCCGTCGCGATCGACGAGCAGCACCGCGGCGCGGAACCCCGGGAGCCGCTCCAGGCTGGGCACGACCTGCGACTCGAAGTGACGGATGCCTTCGTCCACCTTGGCAGGGTCGCCACTCATGGTCGAGACCCGGACCCAGTTGCCCTTCTCGGCCGGCTTGGGCCGATGCTGGACCGCGGCTTCGAAATGCTCGGACTTCGGTGTCTGCGTCCCAAACTTTGCGGACGCTTCCGCGCGGAGGCTGCGGAGGGCCTCGTCACTGGCGCGGAGCGTCTGCTCATCCCGCCAGTACGTGATGATCATCCCATCGCCGGTTTCGCGGTTGATGAAGAGACGGCTGCCCGCGTAGCCGTCCTGCTGCTTGACCGCGGGGAGTGCCTGCGTTGTGAAGTTTTCAATTCCGTCGTCAACCTTGTCCGGCGATCCCTTGATACGAAGAACCCGAGCGTGCATCGGTTCGACCTCCGCCATGAGCTTGATCCCTGCGGATCTTCAGACCGGTGACTGTAGCGCAGCGCGAGGAGCCATTTGGGCCGGGCTGGGACGTCCATGCCCCCGTCTGGCGCCTCTTGGACCGCACCGTCGCTGCAGATGCTGCAATCATGCGCATCGGCGGCGACAGGGCCATGATTGGGCAACCGGGCATCCCCGGCACAGTCCAGCGCGCACAGACGTACGGGGGCCGATCCAACCAAGGCATGAAGGCGACTGACACAGGCGACCCGGAATACTTCCATCGCGTCGTGGACTGCCAATGGGCCTGTCCCGCCCATACGGACGTACCCGAGTACATCCGGCTGATCGCCATGGGCAGGTACACGGACGCGTACATGGTCAACCGCGAGTCCAACGTGTTTCCCGCGATCCTCGGGCGGACCTGCGACCGCCCGTGCGAGCCCGCCTGCCGGCGGGAGAGGGTCGACGGCACCCCGGTGGCGATCTGCCGCCTCAAACGCGTCGCCGCGGACCTGCGCGGTGACATCGCCGAGCGGCTGCCGGTGATCCCGAGCGCAAAGAACGGCAGGCGGGTGGCTTGCATCGGCGCCGGGCCGGCCTCCCTCACCGTCGCCAATGACCTCCTCCCGCTCGGCTACGAGGTGGTGATGCTGGAGCAGCTCGCCAAACCGGGTGGGCTGATGCGGACCAACATCCCCTCATTCCGTCTGCCAGCGCACGTCCTCGACGAAGAGGTCGACGTCATCCTCGACATGGGCGTCGACATCCGTTACCAGTCCCCAGTCACCAGCATGCGCGCGCTCCTCGAGGAGGGCTACGACGCGGTGTTTGTCGGCAGCGGAGCACCTCGGGGCAAGGAGCTCGACCTGCCCGGACGCCACGACACCGACCGCATACACATCGGAATCGACTGGTTGCAGTCAATCGCTTTCGGACATATCGACTCGATCGGCGAGCGTGTGCTGATCATCGGAGTCGGGAACACCGCCATGGACTGCTGCCGCTCCTCGCTCCGACTGGGCGGCGCCGACATCCGCGTGATGGCGCGCCGTCCGCGGCCCTTCTTCAAGGCATCCAGTTGGGAGCTGGAGGACGCCGAGGAGGAGGGTGTCCAGATCATCGTGAACCACGCGCCGAAACGCTTCGTCATCGAGAGTGGACAGCTGGTGGGGATGGAGTTCGACCGGCTGGAGTGGGACTTCGGCGCACGCACCTCGACCGTGCTCGACACCATCTTCCTGCCGTGCGACGACGTCATCCTCGCCATCGGCCAGGACAACGCCTTCCCGTGGATCGAGCGCGACCTGGGCATGGAGTTCGACGGAGGCATGCCCGTCATCGACGCGACCACGATGCAGTCGACCCTGCCGGGCGTGTTCTTCGGCGGTGACTCCGCCTTCGGGCCGAAGAACATCATCTGGGCTGTCGAGCACGCGCACCAGGCGGCGATCTCCATCCACAAGCTAAGTGAAGGGGGCGTGGTCAGCGAGCGGCCCCCGGTAATGATGAACCTGATGAGCCAGATGATGGGGCTCGGCCAGTGGAGCTACCACAACGACTACAACCCCGCCAACCGGCAGAAGATGACCCACGTCGAGCTGACGCGCAGGTTCGAGCAGCTCGACGTCGAGGTGGAGTTGGGCTTCACCGCCGAGCAGACCGCGCGCGAGGTGCAGCGCT
>CATPBU010000088.1 GCA_955652455.1 Candidatus Dormiibacterota bacterium | reverse complement strand
CCCCCGCTCCATCGACGGCCCGGAGTTCGACGGGATTCGCGAGGCGGCGGCGCGCGGACTGCGCGCGCTCGGGATGGACACCGGTTTCAGCCATATGGAGTGGTTCCGGCTGCGCGAAGGCCGGCTGGCGCTCTCCGAGGTGGCAGCCCGGCCACCCGGGGCGCAGTTCACCTCGCTCCTCTCGTACGCGCACGATGTCGACATGTACAACGCCTGGGCGCGTCTCGAAATTCTCGGTGAGTTCGACGTCCCGCAGCGCCGCCACGCGGTTGGCGCTGTCTACCTGCGCGGCCAGGGCGTGGGCGTGGTCCGCGGCGTGCACGGCCTCGAAACCCTGCAGCACGAGCTAGGCGACCTCGTCGTCGAAGCTCGACTGCCGCATGAGGGCCAACCTCGCAGCGAGAGCTATGAGGGCGAGGGCTACGTCATCCTCCGCCACGAGCAGACCGAGGTCGTCGCCGCCGCCCTGCAGCGCGTCGCCGAGGTTGCGCGCATCCAGATGACGGGCTGACGGTGATGCGAACCGTGCTGGTGATCTCGCCGGGCTATCCAGCCGAGATGCCGTTCTTCGTGCGCGGGCTCGCCGCCACCGGAGCGCGCGTGGTCGGTGTTGGTGACCAGCCCGCACACGCCCTGCCGCAGATGGCCCGCGATAACCTCGCCGACCACTGGCACGTGCCTTCCTTCGCTGATGAGGCGGGCATCGTCGAGGCGGTGCGAGGCCGCGCGGCACGGGTGCACATCGACCAGGTCGAATCGCTCTGGGAACCGACCATGCTGCTCGCCGCGCGCCTCCGTGAGGCGCTCGGGGTGCCGGGCATGTCGGTGGCGCAGACAGTCCCCTTCCGCGACAAGGAGGCGATGAAGCAGGTGCTGGACGCCGCGGGCATCCGCACGCCGCACCACTACAGCACCACCACCGCAGGCGGCGTGCGCGAGGCAGCCGGCGCCATCGGCTACCCCGTCATCGTCAAGCCGATCGCCGGCGCGGGCTCAGCGAACACCCATCGCGCCGACAACGCGGCCGAGCTCGAGGCCGTGCTTCCCGACCTGACTCGAGTGCCCGAGGTGAGCGTCGAGGAGTTCGTCGACGGCGAGGAGTTCACCTTCGACACCATCTGCGCCAACGGGTCGGTTCTGTACGAGAACATCTCGTGGTACCGGCCGAGGCCGCTGATTGCCCGGTCGCTGGAGTGGATCAGCCCGATCACGCTGGCGCTGCGCGACCCGATGGTCGACCGCCTCGCCGGGGGCCGCGCCATGGGCCATGCGGTGATCCGCGCGCTCGACTTTCGTGATGGGTTCACCCACATGGAGTGGTATCGCCGCGCTGACGGCGAGGTGGTCTTCGGCGAGATCGGGGCGCGGCCACCGGGAGCGCGCACCGTCGATGTCATGAACTACAGCTGCGACACCGACCTGTATGCGCGCTGGGCCGAGGCGGTCGTACTCGGTGGATTCACCCAGCCGGTGACTCGCCTGTACAACGCGGCCTCGGTGTGCAAGCGGGCCATCGGACAGGGCCGGATCACCCGCATCGAGGGTTTGGGCCGCCTGCTCAGCGAGTTCGGTGAATGGGTGACGGCTGTCGACCTTCTCCCCATCGGTTCCCCGCGGCGCGACTGGGTGCAGACGCTGCTCTCGGACGGTTGGGTGATGCTGCGCCACCCCGAGCTGGCGTCGTGCATCGAGCTGGCCGACCGCTTCGCCGCCGACCTCCAGCTCTACGCCGGTTGAGCGTCGCGCGACACCTCCGCCGCCGCGGCCCGCGGTCGCGGCCCGTCGAGGCGCAGTTCCTCAACCAGGCTGTCGACGACATCGATCAGCGTTCCGCCGGCGGCGACCACCTCGCGCTGGCGGATGTAGCTTGGACCGCGCTCCATGATGGCCAGCACATCCTGCAACTCGTCGGCGCAGCTGAGGCGTCGAGCGATCGGACTCAGCTCCTCGACCAATTCGGTGACGGCGTCGCGTAGAGGGATGGTGGCGCCCTCGTTGTCGACGATGATGTGCGCGTCGATGCCGTGGCGCGCCGCGCGCCACTTGTTCTCGCGGACCACCCAGGGCTGCGGGAAGGGGATCCGGTAGCCGCGGTCCATGAGCGTGTCGAACCGCTGCACCAGGCACTGACTCAGTGCTGCCATGGCGGCGACCTCGCGCAGCGTCGGCAGGCCGTCACAGATGCGCAGCTCGACAGTGCCGAAACCGGGGTGGGGACGGATGTCCCACCACACCTCGCGGATGGTGGCGATGGTGCGCGCCGTGATCAGCGTGTCCATGAACCGTTCGAACTCGGCCCACCCGTTGAACTGCCACGGCGGGCCGGCGGTGGGTAAACCCTCGAACACCTTGGACCGGGTGGACGCAAGCCCGGTGTCGTGACCCATCCAGTACGGGCTGGACGCGCTCATGGCCAGGAAATGCGGGATGTAGTAGGACAGCCCGTTGACCATGGCGATCGCCTTCTCACCACTGCGCACGCCGACGTGGACATGGATGCCGAAGATCTGCATTTGCCGCGCCGGCCACTGCATCTCCTCGACGAGGCGGCCGTAGCGCTCGTTGGGGGTGATCTCCTGGTTCACGGGGTCGCTGAACGGGTGCGTTCCCGCGCACATCATCAGCAACCCCGCACGATCTGTGAAGCCGGTGACCTCGGCGAGCGTGCCGGTGAGGTCGGCCCGCGCCTCGCCGACCGTTTGGCAGATACCGGTGATGATCTCGATCGTCGACTGCAGCAGCTCCGCTTTGGCCTTGGGATGGATCCCATCGGGGTGGCCGTCGCCCATCTCGATGAGCACCTCGTGGCCACCTTTGACCAGTTCACGAGACTGCGGGTCGATGAGTGCCAGTTCCATCTCGACCCCGACGCTGGACCGCGGGCTGGCCGCGAAGTGAATCGGCATGGCTAGGCGGTCGCCGCCACGCGCTGGTCGTGGGCCCACAGCCCGAGGAGGCCGCGGAAGTGGGCGAGGAACATCTCACGCTCGTGGGCCGGGTACGTCGATAGAACTGTGTCGATCAGCAGCTGGTCGAAGTCGTCGCTCTCCACCCACTCGATGCACGCTTCGTCGACATGGGCGAGGTGGCGTGCGCAGAACTCCTGGTAGCGCTCAACCTCGAGCTGACGATCGGCGAGCCGGCGGTATTCGCGCAGCTTGGCGTCGTAGTCGAGGTCGTCGCGGTCGGCGATGGCGAAATAGCTCTTGGTGTCGAGGTCGACGGTCGGCCTGCGGCCGGTGACGCAGCAGAAGATCACCCACTTGAGCAGGGTGCGGATGGCCCACGGGAAGTAGTAGTGCAGGCTGGTGACCGCGAGGTCGGGGGTGGCGTTGGCGTAGTCGATGGGGTAGATGACGCCGTCCCTGATCAGCGTCTCGCAACTGTTCAGTTCCCAGCGGAAGAAGGCGTTGACCGTCCGGGCGATGCTGATCACCTCCTCGCCCTCGGCGTCGCTGAGGAAGTTGTAATCGACAGAGTAGCGTGAATGCATCGGGCGTGACGGATTGAAGTGCATCACCATCGTCTCCGCGCCGATGCCTAGGCTGCGTGAGAAGATTTCGAAGTCCTCGACAGACGCCTGCAGGTGCATCAGCCGCTCGGCCGACTCATCGTACGCCTGGTGCAGCGACGCCGTGTCCTCGATGCGCGTCACGCCAACCCAGGCACCGCCGTCGAACGGCTTCATGTACAGCGGCATGCCGACAGCCTCCGCCACGGTCTCGAGCTCGAATCGGCGCAGGTAGCGCTCGGCCGTTATTGCCATCCTCGGGTTGTCCGGCGGGATCTTGTTGGGGACCATCCAGGTCGTCGGGACGCGCAGCCCGAGCCGCATCATCGCGCAGTACGCCGCGTGCTTCTCCATCGACTGGAACGTGAACGGGTTGTTGAGCAGGTGGACCTGGTTCATCAACGCTACCTTCTTCAACCACTCCCGGGGCATGGTGTACCACCAGGCCAGCCGGTCGATGATCAAAGAGTGGCGGGGCACCGCCCGCAGGTCGAACGGTTCGATGGTGACCCGCTCGGTGGTGAAGCGGTGGGTCTGGCCGCCGTGCTCGATGGCGGGGGCCACCCGCCCGAGCAGTGACTCGAACGCTTTTGGCCAGTCCTCCTCGGCGCCGAGGAGCAGTCCGATCACGTGCGTGGTCGACATTGAGGAATGAATACTGTCACGCAGAGCCGGCGCGTGTCGCCGGTCGTCGACAATACCCGGCAATGACCACCGCCCCCTCCACTCCTGTCGTCGACTGGCAGGGGTGGCTCGACCGCTGGGAGGCTCAGCAGGCCGCATACATGCCCGACCGCGAGGAGCGGTTCAGCGTGATGATCGGCGCACTGGCAGCGCTCTGCGGCGAGGCTCCGCACATCGTCGACCTCGGCTCCGGTCCCGGGTCGCTGGCGCGGCGAGTGCTCGACCGTGTGCCGAGCGCGCGGGTGACCGCCATCGACATGGATCCCGTGCTCCTCGCCATCGGGCGCAACGCACTCGGCGACCAGGGTGGGAGGCTGCATTGGCTCGATGCCGACCTGCGCTCGCGCTGGCGGCCAGCCGACGCTGAGCAGGTCGACGGCGCTGTCTCGACGACGGCGCTGCACTGGCTGCAGCCCGACGCGCTCGCTGCCCTTTACCGTCACCTCGGCACCGTGCTGCAACCGGGCGGCGTCTTCATCAACGGCGACCGCGTCGGCTTTCCTCCCGAATCACCACGGATCGCCGCAGCTGTCGATGACATGCGCGACCAGCGTGAGCAGGCTCCGCCTGCGCCCGGCGGCGAATCGTGGG
>CATPBU010000087.1 GCA_955652455.1 Candidatus Dormiibacterota bacterium | reverse complement strand
GCTGCTGGTTGCGGGCGTCGTCGGGCTCATGTTTGTGCGTGGCAGCGCCGCCGCTCCGCAGTACCGCACCGCGTCGGCCACGCCTGGCACCATCAGGCAGACCCTGTCGTTGACGGGAAACCTCACCCCGGTCGCGCAGTCGAACCTCAACTTCCAGGTTGCCGGAACCGTCACCGCGATCGACGTGTCCGCCGGTCAGAGCGTCACCGCGGGACAGGTGCTGGCCACCGTGGACGCGACATCGGCACAGACCACCCTCACCCAGGCGCAGGCAAACCTGACCGCCGTCCTCGCCAAGCAGGCAGCCGACCAGTCGTCCGGCACCAGCTCCAGCTCCAGTGCCGCGCAGCAGCTGGCCACCGCGCAGACCTCCCTGGCCAATGACCTGACCGCGTACGCCGACACGGTCGCCGTCAACAGCCAGACCATCAAGACTGATCAGCACGCGATCGTCGCCGACCAGGCGAGCGTCAACACGGACAACCAGGCGGTGGCGCAAGCGCAGCAGCGCTACAGCCAGGACGGTTGCAGCAGCTCCTCCTCGTCGGCGATCTGCCAGAGCGATCAGCAGAGTCTTTCCGCCGCCCAGCAGCAGCAGAGCAAGGACCAGCAGGCGCTGGCGTCCGCACAGGCAGCGTTGCCGACGGACCAGGTCCGCGGCCAGCAGTCAAATGATCAGGCTGCCGCCCGCGTGGCGGCGGACCGGACGGCGCTGTCGAACGCCCAGTCGGCCAGCGGAACCGCGAACTCCTCGGCTTCGCAGGGCGCTACCGCAGCGCAGGACGCCGCCAGCGTCACCCAGGCGCAGCAGGCGGTAACCACGGCCCAGAATGCCGTCAACAACGCGACGCTCACGGCGCCGAACAGCGGCCAGGTTGCACAGATCAACACGGCGGTGGGCAACAACGTCAGCGGCCCAGGTACATCGGCATCCTCGAGCGCCAGCGCCAGCTCGGCGGCGGCGCAGTTCATCATTCTCAGCCCCGGTTCGTTCCAGGTCACCAGCACCGTCAGCGACAGCGTCGTCAGCGAGGTGGCGATCGGCCAGCGCGCCACGGTGACCGCCGCCGGCTCGACCAACGGCCTCGCGGCAACCGTGACCACGGTGGGCGAGATCGCGACGGTCACCTCCGGCGTGGCGACCTTCCCGGTCACGGTGCAGATCACGGGGACTCATCCCGCGCTGCGCGACGGCATGTCGGCGACTGTGACCGTGGTCGTCAACGAGGTCGTCGGAGTGCTCACCGTGCCGACCAGTGCCGTGCACACCAACGGGACCGCGTCCACCGTCCAGGTGATGAAGAACGGCGCACCGTCCACCGTCGTGGTGACGATCGGAGCCGCCGATGCGTCCCGCACCCAGATCACCTCGGGTCTCGCCGAGGGCGACACGGTGGTGATCGCCACCGTGACGAGCACGGTGCCGTCGGCCGCATCGGGAGGCGGAGCGCCACGCCGTACCGGCGGTGGCCTTCCTGGTGGCGGGGGCGGCCTCGCGGTCCCCGGCGGCTGAGCGTGGTGCAGCCCCTCATCGACATCAGCCACGTCTCCAAGGTGTACGGCGGCGGCGACGTGGCTGTGAGCGCGGTCGACGACGTCAGCCTGCGGATCGACCAGGGCGAGTTCGTGGCTGTGATGGGCGCATCGGGGTCGGGGAAGTCGACGCTCATGAACATCCTCGGGTGCCTCGATGTGCCGACCACCGGCCACTACCACTTCGGCGGCGAGGAGGTGGCCACGATGTCGGAAGCTCAACTCGCGCAGGTGCGCAACCGCCGCATCGGTTTCGTCTTCCAGCAGTTCCAACTGCTGACCTCGTTGCCGGCATGGCGCAACGTGGAACTGCCTCTTCTCTACCGCGCAGTCAGCGACCGCAAGCTGCGCGCGACTGCAGCGCTGCAGAGCGTGGGATTGAGCGACCGCCTCAACTATCGTCCCACCGAGCTCTCGGGGGGTCAGCAACAGCGGGTGGCGATCGCGCGTGCTCTGGTGACCGATCCCGACCTGATCCTCGCGGACGAACCCACCGGCAACCTCGACAGCGGGTCAAGCGGTGAGATCCTCGAGATCCTCGTCAAGCTCCACGCGGCCGGGCGCACCATCGTCCTGATCACCCACGACGCCAACGTCGCCGCCGTCGCCACGCGTCAGCTGACCATGCGTGACGGCCGCGTGCTCGACGCGGTGGCCGCGTGAGCCTGTTCCGCACCTTCGAGACGGGCCTGCGCGGCATCGCCGCGCACCGGCTCCGTTCCATCCTGACCACGCTCGGGATCCTCTTCGGTGTTGCCGCGGTGATCTCCACCGTCGGTATCGGACAGGCTTCGTCGGATGCGGTCAACAGCAGGATCGCATCGTTGGGCACCAACGAGCTGACCATCTCCGGAGGCTCGTCGTTCAGCGGCGGCGTTCGCGGCGGAGCGGGCAGTGCGCAGACGCTCACCATGGCGGACGTCAGCGGGCTCTCCGACAAGGGCAATGCTCCCGACGTTGTCGCGGTGGCGCCGGAGAACCAGACGTCGACAACGATCGTCAACGGCGCCACCAACGCCACCACCACCGTGGAGGGCAGCACGCAGGATTGGTTGACCGCCAACTCCCGCTCGATGGCGGACGGTACGTTCCTAACCAGCGCCAACGTCGCCAACCACGCGCTGTTCGTGGTGCTCGGGTCGACCACTGCGTCGAACCTTGGCGCACAGGTCGGTTCGCAGCTGACCATCGCGTCGACACCGTTCACCGTCGTCGGCGTCCTGCAATCAACGGGCGGCTCCGGCTTCACCAACCCAGACGACATCGCACTCATCCCGCTGACCACTGACCAGGACCTGATCGCCGGACAGGGCAAGGTGCAGCGCATTGTCATCGCGTCGTCGAGCTGAGCCACGGTGGGCTCCGCATACATCGAGGCCAACCAACTGCTCCTCCAGACGCATCACATCACCGATGCCACGGCCGCCGACTTCAACATCGTCAGCCAGAGCTCCTTCCTGAGCACCGCGCAGTCGGTGACGACCACGCTGACGCTTCTGCTGGCCAGCATCGCGGCGATCTCGCTCCTGGTTGGTGGCATCGGCGTCAT
>CATPBU010000086.1 GCA_955652455.1 Candidatus Dormiibacterota bacterium | reverse complement strand
GAGTATGGACTGTTTGCAAGGTGATGCGTGCGAGTGAGTTTCGAGTTGACGCGTCGTTACCAGACTGAATTTCGCTGTCAGTCTTGGTGTGGCGTCCAGTGTCATCGTGGATGCGCAGTGGCGCCATGAGATCTCCCCGTTGAGCACGGATGCTGTCTGACCGCGACCCTGGCATCTGTTCTCCCGGCACCGCGACCGGTGGCCGCCAGACTCGTCGAGGACGGGGGTCAGCGGGACGGCGTCGCCACCAGCCCTGGGAATGGGTGGGTCAGGTCCACGAGGACGTGGTCCGCGCCGGCGTCCTTCAGCTGGTCGGCCGTGTACTTCCCGGTCGCGACGCCGATACCCACCGCGTCGGCCGCATGTGCTGCCGCGATGTCCATCGGCGTGTCGCCCACCACACAGACTCGCGCTGCATCGAGTGCGGCGCCGCGCACGACGCCGGCGCGGCGAATCGCGATGCGCGTGAGCTCGCCGCGGTCGTTGGAGTCGGATCCGAATCCGCCGAATGAGAAGTACTGATTGAGCGCGGCGCGGGCGAGCTTGATGTGGGTCGCCGCCTCAACCGCTCCCGACGTGATGCCCACCAGGATGCCTGCTTCGATGAGGCGCGGCAGCAGGTCCTGGACGCCGGGGAGCACGTGGTACCCGGGTGAGCTGGCGACCTCGTCCGGCAGCACGAGCAGGTACTGGTGCATCAGCTGGGCCAGCTCGTCGGGCGACGGCTCGCGACCCATCACCCCGCGGAACGTGATTCGCCCCACCTCGGGATCAGTCATTCCGCCCTTGGTGAACTTGGTGATGTCGGCGGCAACCCCCCAGAGCTTGTCGAAGCCGCGCGCCCACGACCGTGCGCCGGCGCCGCCGGTGCTCACCAGGGTCTCGTCGACATCGAAGGCGATCGCGAGTGGGGGTGCGTCCTGAGGCATCGCGACATTCTCGCCGAGCGATGGTCTGCGAGAGTCGCGGAGACATGTCCTTCCCGAGCGACGGCGTCGAGCTCACCCACCTGCTGGTCGTCTCAGACCTCGATGCATCGCGCACGTTCTACAGGGACGTCGTCGGCGCCATCGTGGTGCGGGAGTACGGCGGAACGTCCTGCGTGCTCCAGATCCGGGACGCCTGGCTGCTGCTGGTGACCGGCGGTCCACCGACGCCGGACAAACCTGACGTCACGTTCGCGCCGCCCGCGGACCCGACGCGCGTCAGCCATGAGATGACCTTCAGGGTGCCGGACTGCGCAGCCGCATACGAGACGTTGCGCAGTCGGGGAGCCCGCTTCCTGGCGCCGCCGGTGGAGTCGCCGTGGGAGGTCCGGGCATTCTTCCGCGATCCGGATGGGCACCTCCTGGAGATCAGCGAAGCGCGGTAACTCGTCGTCCACGGGCCGAGGTGCGCGCGCGACATGCGTGCGACAACGGGCGTGAAGGGGGGCGCTCAACGCTCGCGACGGGGGCTACCGCTGACCGGGCTGCGAGCGTCCCCCGTCCTGGACGTCAGCGCACCACGTCATCCACTGGAGCCACCTCGGCCCCACCGACAAAGACAACCTCGTCAATCGCTGGAAAACCGAACTGCGCGCAGAGAATGTACGCGCGGCACAGAGTACCGGCGCGACCCAACGGCGCGTTGAGGGCTTCCTGATGTGTGCGAATGGGCATCGGCGTGAGACGCTCGTCCACCCATCGCGCCAGCGTCGGCTCCGATACGCCGAGGTCCTCTGCGCTCATGGGTGGGACAAGCCACCCTTGACCGGCGACATCTGCAGCCGCCTGAAAGTCCGACTCCACGCCGGGCATCAGGTCGAAGCAGCTCTGACCGTGCTTGGGCAGCAACGCATCAAGATAGACGAGCCACGACATCCGGTTGGGCAAGCGGTCGGCGAGTGCCGTGATGAGCATGCCGCCGTAGCTGTGGCCGACGAGGATCACATCGTTGAGGTCGCTGTCGATGAGTAGCTTCTCAACCTGATCGACGTGAAGAGTCAGGCCGGTGTCGGGCGTCGCTCCGTCGGCAAGCTCTCCCAAGCCGAGCAGGGTGGGCGCCAGCACGCGGTGGCCCTGCTGCTCAAGGAGTGGCGCGAGCCGCTCCCAGCACCAGCCCCCATGCCAAGATCCGTGCACGAGCACGAACGTCTGCTTTGCTGCCGGCCGCATCCGCCCAATCCTCTTTCGATCGGTTGCCTGTCGGACGTCGTATAACCGTCTGCTCGAGCTGGCGGAAAGGGAGACAACCATGAGGACCAACCCGAAGACCATGGTGATGGTCGCAGTAGGAGTCGCGCTGTTGCTCAACGGGACCTCTTGCGGTGCAGCATCGGGCGCGTCGTCGCCATCGAGCGGACCGTCAACCACGACTCCTGCGCCTGCTGCCATCCAAGGGCCCCAGGCGCTCGGGACCACCATTACCACCTCTGTCGGAGACGCGTACACCGTCCTTGCCGAACAGCCGGTTCAATCTAAGAACCAGCTCAATCGGGTTGGTGGGCACCGGTGGGCCATCCGGGTGCAGCAACCTCGTGTTTTCGTTAGGCAATCCCCCTGGTCATGTGAGAGGACCCTCGCATGCGCGAGAGTGTCGGAATGTCACATGCTGGGCGATGGCTTCCACGGCATCGGCGCAGCACACTCTAGGCCCGGCTCTCGCCCCCGGACCGGACATAAGCACAACGCACGCGCAAGAGCTCGCCGCGTCCTCTTGACCAGCCAACGGCAGCGGGAACCTCGGCTCAGTTCTTGGCCGGTCGCCGGGCGGCCACCAGCACACGAGGCGCGAGAATGGCGCCAATCACCAAGAGCGAATACCCGAAGAAGCGGGTTGCGCGGCGGCGTAGCTGGCCGGGTCGTCGCGCCGAATGCGTGAAATCCACGTAAACGTCCGGGGCCGGCTTGGCCTGCGGGCGCCCGGTAGCCAGGAAGCGACCGACAGCGCAGATGCAGCCCTACCATGGACATCATGGCGATCGCACTGATGCCGGCTGCGTTCATTGGCCATGGCAGCCCCATGAACGCACTCGAGCAGAACAAGTACACCGCGGCGTGGCAGGCATTCGGTATGTCGGTGCCAACGCCGCGTGCCATCCTGGTCGTCTCGGCCCACTGGTACATCGGCTCGACCGCGGTGACGGCGATGCCAACCCCGCGGACCATTCACGACTTTTACGGATTCCCGCAGGCTCTGTTCGACTTCGAGTACCCGGCGCCGGGCTCGACGCCGTTCGCCGAGGAGGTGTCTGAGATCGCCAAACCGGTGTGGGTGGGCCTCGATCACGACAGCTGGGGCATCGATCACGGGACCTGGTCGGTGCTGGCTCACGCATTTCCCGCTGCTGACATCCCGGTGGTGCAGCTCTCCATCAACGCCGCCAAACCGTTCGACTACCACCTCGACCTCGGCGCTCGGCTCGCCACCCTCCGCGCCAGCGGTGTGCTGATCGTGAGCAGCGGCAACGT
>CATPBU010000085.1 GCA_955652455.1 Candidatus Dormiibacterota bacterium | reverse complement strand
CAGCGCGGCGGGATCGCCCTCGAGCAGCGAACCCAGCGCTGCGTACTCGATCTTCTGCCGCGAGAGATCGAGGATGGCCTTGTCGATCAGTTCCACCGCGCTCGGACCACATCCCAGGGCGTCCGCGGTGGCGGCGATCGCCTTCGCGACCGAGGCGAAGTGGCCGACGGCGATCGCCCTGGACCCGGGCAGCGGCACCAGGCCCACCGTGGCCTCGGTGGTCACGGCCAGTGTTCCCTCCGACCCCACCACGAAGCGAGCCAGGTCGAAGGGTTCGCCGCTGGCGAGCCTGTCGAGCCGGTAGCCGCCGGCGCGCCGCCAGTAGCGCGGGAAGCCCGCGTCGATGGCGTCACGATGCTCGTCGACCAAAGCCGGCAACCGTTTGTACAGCGCGCCCTCGAGCGTGTCAGCGGCAGCGCGTGCTGTCACCTGCGCTGCGTCGGCAGGCGCGAACGTGGCGGTGCTGGCGTCGCTGAGCACCACGTCCAGCGCGCGCACGTGGTCGATGGTCATGCCGTACCGCACCGACCCACTCCCGGCGGAGTTGTTGCCGATCATCCCGCCGAGGGTGGCCCGGTTGCTCGTCGACGTGTCCGGACCGAAGAGCAGGCCGTGCTCGGCCGCGGCGCGGTTGAGGTCGTCCTGTACCACGCCGGGTTGCACGCGCGCGGTGCGCGCCTCCGCGTCGATGTCGATGATGGCGTCCATGTGTCGCGATGTATCGAGCACCACCGCGCGGCCGACTGTCTGCCCGGCCAGGCTTGTGCCCGCACCGCGCGGCAGCACCGGGACCGCGTGCTCCGCACACACCGCCACGGCGGCGGCGACGTCGGCGGTGTCGTGCGGGAACACCACTGCCAGTGGCTCGATGCTGTACATGCTCGCGTCGGTGGAGAAAAGGTGGCGCGTATAGGCGTCCTCGCGGACATCGCCCGCCACCGCGCTGCGCAGCGCGGTCCCGAGGTCGCTCATCAGCCGAGTTGGGCCGTCATCGTGCCGCCTTCACCGGTCGCGCGCGGCGCCGGTGCACGAAGGCGTTGACGCCGCGGATGAAATCGCGCTGCATCACACGCGGACCTGCGTGCGCGGTCCGGGCCGCGGTTCGCCCGGGCGACTCGACCACGTTGACCGCCTCCTTGGCGGCACGGACGGCGGCATCGGACGAGCGCCGGATGGAGGTGATCACGCGGTCGACGCGGTGGTCGAGCTCGTCGCCGGGGACGCACGCGTTGGCGAGTCCGAGCTGCACCGCCTCCGCTGCGCCGACCATGCGGCCGGTGTAAAGCAGTTCCCGCGCCACCGAGGCGCCGGCGTGGGCGCTGAGCCGGTTGGCGAACGAGGGCGACACCAGGATGCCGAGCCGCGCGATCGGCATGCCGATGGACGCATCGTCGGCGAGGATGCGCATGTCGCAGGCCAGGGCCAGCTGGCAGCCTGCGCCCGCCGCCGGCCCGCGCACCTTGGCGATCACCGGCACCGGCAACACCTCGATCGCCGAACAGGCCGCCTCCATGCGCTCGAAACTCAGCTCGATGGCGTCGGGGGTGGCCTGGACCCACTCGCGGATGTCCGAGCCTGCCGAGAACCACGCGGCCTCGCCCTCGATGACCACCACGCGCAGATCCTCGTCCGTCGCCAGCGCGCGCATTGCCCACTCGATGCCCGCCCAGCCCCCGCTGGTGAGCGCGTTGCGGCGCACCCCCGAGCCGATGGTCACCCGGGCCACGCTGCCGTCGAGCGCCATGGTCACCGCCGGTTCCACCATGGCGCTCATCGCACCACACCACGCTCGTGCAGCGAGGCGACGTCAGCAGTCGAGTAGCCGAGCTCAGCAAGGACTACGTCGGTGTGCTCACCGAGCAGCGGGGGCGGGCGCCGCACCGTCGCGGTGTGACCGGAAAGCTTGACCGGGGATCCCGGCATTCGCAGCGTCCCCGCCGTGGGATGCTCGGCGGTGAGCACCATGTCCCGAGCGAGCACCTGGGGGTACGCAAGCGCTCTGTCGACGGTGTTGATGGCGCCGGCGGGAATGCCTGCGCGCGACAGCTCGGCTGCCCACTCCGCAGACGTCCGCGGCGCCAGCGCGGCCTCGACCAACGGGATCAGCTCGGCCCGGTTCACGACACGGTCGGGGTTGGTGGCGAAGCGGGCGTTGTGGGCGAGCTCGGGGACCCCGATCAGCGGGGCGAAGCGCTGCCACATGGAATCGTTGCCCACTGCGACCATCAGGTAACCGTCGCGAGTTCGCAGCGCCTGGTACGGGACGATGGTGGGATGCGCCGAGCCGTAGCGTCGCGGCACCTCGCCGGTGGCGAAGTAGCCGCCGGCGACGTACGTCAGCCAGGCGATCTGGCCGTCGAGCAGGGAGATGTCGATCCAGTCGCCGCGCCCGGTGGCGGCGCGCGCGTGCAGCGCAGCGAGCACGCCGATGGCCGCCCACATGGCGGCGCCCAGGTCGGCGACCGGCGTGCCGACACGCACCGGCTCGCCTGTGGACTCCCCGGTGACACTCACCACGCCGCCGAGCGCCTGGGCGATGGCGTCGTAGCCGGGGAGGTGTGCGTCGGGGCCGGTTTGGCCGTAGCCGGAGATGGAGGCGTAGACGAGGCGCGGATTGCGGGCCGACAGCTCCGGGTAGCCGAGCCCGAGCCGGGCCGCAGAGCCGGGGCGGAAGTTCTCGACGAGAACGTCGGCACCGTCAGCGAGCCGCAGTGCGATCTCCCGGCCCGCGTCGCTTTTGAGGTCGACCGCGATGCCCCGCTTGTTGCGGTTGATGGAGAGGAAATACGCCGACTGGTCACCCTGGTACGGCGGGGCCCACTCCCTCGTGTCGTCGCCACCGACGGGGTTCTCGAGCTTGATCACCTCGGCGCCGAGGTCGGCGAAGATCATGGTGGCGAATGGGCCGGAGAGGATGCGGCTGAGGTCGAGCACGCGCAGCCCGGCGAGCGGTCCCGTCGGCGGCGGTGGCGACGGCTGCGAAACCATCACCTGCTACTTGGTGAGCACGCCGACGTAGAGCTTCACCACCTCGTCGTTGTGGAGAAGTTCGCGACCGGGCCCGTCGAGACGGTTCTGACCGAGGACCAGCACGTATGCCCAGGCT
>CATPBU010000084.1 GCA_955652455.1 Candidatus Dormiibacterota bacterium | reverse complement strand
GCCCGGTGCTGACCACCGAGATTCCGGCGAAACAGTCGAGATAGCGCCGCCCGTCGACGTCCCACAGTTCGGCCCCGCTGCCGTGATCGACGGTGATCGGCTCGACGCCGGCAACAGCGCTGAGGTTGACGTAGCGCAGGAAATTCACGGCCGAGGTCGTAGTAACCGCAGTCATCTGTTCAGGCCGGTCCTCGTAGAAAGTATGTGCCCGGGCTTCTGTAGCAGAGCCACGATAGAACTTCGACCGGCCTCACAGCAGGGAGCAGCGCATCCTCCGCCGTTGGTCCGCGCGCCCGGCGGCGGCAATTTCCGATACTGCGGGTGTGACGGGTGACGCCCACCTACCGGATACGTCGGCACCGGTCACCGTGGTTGGGGTGCCCAAGGAAGCCGGTCCCTCTGAGCGTCGGGTGGCCCTCGTCCCCGGTGACGTCGCTCGCCTGACGGGCGCCGGGATGCGCGTTCTCGTCGAGCTGGATGCCGGCGCCGCCGCCTGGTTCCCGGACGCCCACTACGCGAAGGCGGGGGCGTCGGTGGTCTCGCGGACCAGCCTGCTCGGTGAGGCGGACGTCATCCTCATGGTGGGGACGGTTCCGCCAGACGTGGCGGCGGCGGCGCGCCAGGGGCAGACCATGGTGGGGACTCTCCAGCCTCTCCTGGCTCCGCAGCTCGCCGCGGAACTGGCCCAGCGCGGTGTCACCGCGGTGAGCATGGACAGCCTGCCTCGCACCCTGAGCCGCGCCCAGTCGATGGATTCACTGACCTCACAGGCCAGCATCGCGGGCTACAAGGCGGCGCTGATCGCTGCCAACGAGTTCGGCCGCTATATTCCGATGCTGATGACGGCGGCTGGGACAACGCCGCCTGCCTCCGTCCTTGTGCTCGGCGTCGGCGTCGCCGGGCTGCAGGCGATCGGCACCGCCCGACGCCTCGGCGGCGTGGTCAGCGCCTACGACGTGCGCCCCGAGACCCGCGACCAGGTGCTGTCGGTCGGCGCCAAGTTCATCGCACTGAAGTCGATCGAGTCAGGGGCTGCCGAGGGAGGGTACGCACGCGCGCTGTCGGACGAGGAGCAGAAGGCGCTGCAGGACGAGCTCGACGGTCACATCGCATCGCACGACATCGTCATTACCACCGCCCAGGTGCCGGGTCGTCGTCCGCCGCTGCTGGTCAGCGCCAAGGCTGTCGCCGGAATGAAGCCCGGGTCTGTGATCGTCGACATGGCGGCCAGCGAGCTCGGCGGCAACGCCGAGCTGTCGCAACCGGGGAAGACGATCGTCACCGACAACGGCGTCACCATCGTCGCGCCACTCAACCTTCCTGCCAGCGTGGCCACCGGTGCGTCGATGTCGTACTCGCACAACATCGTTCGCCTGCTGCTGAGCATGGTCCACGACGGCCGGTTGGTGATCGATCGTGACGACGAGATCCAGGCGGCGGTTGTGATCACGCATGACGGCGAGGTGGTCAGCGAGCCTGTCAAGACACTGCTGGCCGCCCCGCCGGTGGAGGCGGCGAGCCGGTGAGCGCTGCCCTGCTCTCCAGCCTGACCATATTCTTCCTCAGCCTGCTGGTGGGCTTCGAGGTGATCAGCAAGGTGCCGGCGATGCTGCACACCCCGCTGATGTCGGCCGCCAACTCGATCCACGGCATCGTCATCGTCGGGGCGATGCTGATCGCCGCGGAGGCGCACAATCCCGCCGCGTACGTGCTCGCCTTCGTCGCGGCGGCGTTCGGCAGCATGAATGTCGTCGGCGGCTACGTGGTCACCGACCGCATGCTCCAGATGTTCCGCAAGCGCCCTGCCGCGCTCCCCGGGCCGGACGACGAGAAGGCCGAGCAGTCGTGAGCACCTTCGACACCGTGGTGCGCCTCATCTACCTGGTGGTCGCCGGCCTGCTTGTGCTCGGGCTGCACCTGATGAACTCGCCCGTGACCGCCAGGAACGGTGAGCGGCTCTCCGCCGCGGGCATGACTGGGGCGGTGCTCACGACCGTGGCTGTGATCGTGCACGAGAGCTCGATCGACGCCACCGGCTGGTCGGTCCTCGCGGCCGGCGCGCTGGTCGGCTCGGCGCTCGGGTTCCGCTTCGCGCGCATCGTGCCGATGACGGCGATACCCCAGCTGGTGAGCCTGTTCAACGCCGTCGGTGGCGGCGCCGCGGCAGTGGTAGGCGTCTCGGAGTTTCTCCGCGTCGCGGGCGTCGGCACCTCAGTGCATGCGCCGCTGCACACCATCATCGCCACCGTCCTCGACGTGCTCATCGGCGGCGTGACCTTCACCGGCTCGCTGGTCGCCGCGGGCAAGCTGCAGGGCACCATCTCGGGTCAGCCGTTGGTCTTCCCCGGGACGCGTGTGGTCACCATCACGCTGAGCGCGGTGGTGCTTGCCGCCTTCGGCTTGCTGCTCGCCGGCATCGGTGGACTGCCCGTGTTGATGGTCATCGCGGCGGCGTCGCTGATCCTCGGCCTGACCATGGTGCTGCCCATCGGCGGTGCCGACATGCCGGTCGTGATCTCACTGCTGAACGCCTTCACCGGCACCGCCGTCGCCATGGCGGGCTTCGTCATCGACAACACCCTGCTGATCATCGCGGGTGCGCTGGTGGGTGCCTCGGGCGCGATCCTCACCAAGCTGATGGCCGATGCCATGAACCGCTCCATCCCGAAGATCATCGCCGGCGGCTTCGGCACCGGCGACGCGCAGGCGGCTGTGTCAGGCGGAGCGGGCGCGCCGGTGCGCGAGGTGTCCGCGGACGACGCCGCCATCCAACTGGCATACGCCAGCAAGGTCATCGTCGTGCCCGGCTACGGCCTTGCCGCCGCCCAGGCGCAGCACGAGGTTCGCGACCTCACCAAGCTCCTCGAGGACCGCGGCGTGCACGTCAGCTACGGCATCCACCCGGTCGCCGGCCGGATGCCCGGCCACATGAATGTCCTCCTCGCTGAGGCGTCGGTCCCGTACGACCAGCTCAAGGAGATGGACGAGATCAACCCCGAGTTCCCGAGGGCGGACGTGGCCCTCGTGGTCGGCGCCAACGACGTCGTCAACCCCGCCGCGCGCGAGCCAGGCAACGCCATCTCGGGCATGCCCATTCTCGACGTCGACAAGGCCCAGAACGTGATCGTCATCAAG
>CATPBU010000083.1 GCA_955652455.1 Candidatus Dormiibacterota bacterium | reverse complement strand
CGCCCCGACATCAAGCGTTGCGTCATCACCGAGCAGGCGATCACGGACGGCGTCGAGCCGCTCCTGCTCACCGAGGAGCCAACCAAGCGCGGCGCCGCCGCCGCCGCCGCGGCCGTTCCGGCCGCCGAGCAGTCCGCCTAGCCCTCTCGCCGTGAGCCCGCGGGCGCGGTCGATCGCGCTCGCCGGCATCGTCGCCATCCTCCTGGCGACGGGTGTCGTGGTGCTGGTGGGGTCGCGCACCCCGGACTGCACCGTGGTGGCGCCACGTCCATCGCTGCCCGCCCAGCTACGAGCGCTCGGCGACTTCGACCAGTCGTACGACGTCGGCAACGCGCCGGCGATCGAGGACGCTGCCGCACGCGCCGCCGCCGCCCTCCATCCTGACCTCATCGGCACCGCCCCGCAGCCGCCCGTGCTCGAGGCGGCGGCGCAAGCGGGTTCCCCCGATGCGGTGGTGGTGCCACTGCGTGCGCCCCAGTCGTCCCCGGCAGCGGGCACTCCGCTGGCCGGCCTGGTGGTCTTCCTCCGCGACTGCCAGGGCGCTGCGTACTTCGCCACCGTCGAGGACGACGCCAGCGCTCAGCCGCCACTGCATCAGTTCCCGGCGGTGAGTCAGGACCAGGCGACGGCGCAGCTGGGCGGCGTGGTACCCAAGCTCGTCTATACCGCCGACCCACTCCATCCGCGCTGGGCGACCAGCTCGACGCCGCCGCGGTCGCTGCCGGCCCGGTAACCCGTGTCGCCGATAATCAGCGCAGGCAGCGCGGACCGGCACGGAGGCTCAGCGGTGGGGATGTGGTGCCGAGGAGTTGCCATCGCCGCGCTGGCTGTGACGCTGAGCGCATGCGACTCCGCAGTCGCTCAGCCGACGGCCACCGCCGTTCCAGCTCCGACGGCGTCAACCAGCGATGCCGGCGGAGCCATGGCAGGCTTCCTCGCCGCCGCAGCCGAGCAGGACAACACCCAAGTGCCGCTCTGGCTGGCGACGACCACCGATACCACTGACCTCAGCGAGGTGCTCAACGTCTACAGCGGCTTCGGCTCGGACCCACACGTCGGCCTGTTCTGGGCGGTGCACGCCCTGGGCGTCACCGCGGTGCGCGGGGTCGACGCCACCCACGCCAACGTCACCCTGAACGGTGACATCGTCTGGTGCCTTGGCAAGGCGCCGAACGACCCCACGGCGACCTGCGCCGCGGTCAACGGTGTGCCCGGTCGCACCCACACATATGCGACGCTCGCGGCGGAGGGCCGCTGGAAGGTCGACGTCGACATCAAGGCCAGCAGCCAGCTCGACCAGAACCCCCAGGCGTCGCCGACGGGGGGAGCGCCCACGTCGACACCGACCTGACCGGTGGTCGCCGTGGGCGTTCTTGGGGAGCCTCCGTATACTCGGCGTCCACTGATGGACAAGGCATTCGACCCGCGCGCCGTGGAGCCGGCCTGGCGGGCGCGCTGGGAGGAGCTGCGCATCGGCGTTGCCGATCCATCCTCGCCGCGGCCGAAGTACAGCATCGCGCTGCCTCCGCCGAACATCACGGGAGTGCTGCACCTCGGCCACGCCATGGGCTTCTCCATCCAGGACACGTTGGCCCGCCATCACCGCATGCGCGGCTTCGAGGTGGAGTGGTGCCCAGGGACCGACCACGCGGCCATCGCCACTCAGAATGTCATCGAGCGCCAGCTCGTTGCCGAGGGAACCACCAAGGAGGAGCTGGGCCGCGAGCTCTTCAGGGTGCGCGTCGACGCCTGGTACGAGGAGTACGGTGGGCGCATCTTCGAGCAGATGCGCGCGCTGGGGTTCACATGTGACTGGAGCAGGGCCCGCTTCACGCTCGACGAGGCCTACGTCCGCGCCATCCGCATCGCTTTCAAGAGCCTCTTCGACAGCGGGCTCATCTACCGCGGCCCGCGCATCGTCAACTGGTGCCCGCGATGTCTCTCGGCGATCAGCGACGAGGAGATCGACTGGCAGGAGCAGACCGACAGCCTTGTTCACCTCCGCTACCCCGTCGACGGCGGCGGCGAGATCGTTGTCGCCACGGTGCGCCCGGAGACGATGCTCGGTGACAGCGCAGTGGCGGTGGCGCCGGGTGACCCGCGCTACCGTGACCTGGTGGGCCGTACCGTCACCCTGCCTCTGACTGGGCGCAGGGTGCCGATCATCGAGGACGTGGCGGTGCAGCCGACGTTCGGCAGCGGCGCGCTCAAGGTGACCCCGGCCCACGATCCCACCGACTACGAGATTGGTGAGCGCCACCAACTGCCGATGATCTCGGTGATCGCGCCTGACGGCACCATGGACGTACCCGAGCTGCCGCGCTTCCACGGCCGGCCCGTCGACGAGGCGCGCGACGTGGTGCTGTCAGCGTTGCGCGAGGCGGGCGCGGTGGTGAAGGAGGAGGAGTACGTCCACGAGGTGGGCCATTGCGATCGCAGCGGGGACGTCCTCGAACCATTGATCAGCGCGCAGTGGTGGGTGCGAATGGGCGAGCTCAGCCAACCTGCGATCGCTGCTGTCGAGAATGGGCAAACCGCGTTCCACCCGCCGCGGTACACCGACATTTACCTGCACTGGATGAGGAACATCCGCGACTGGTGCATCAGCCGGCAGATCTGGCTGGGTCATGCCATCCCGGTGTCGACGTGCGCCAATGACCACACCTTCGCCTGGATCGACCCGCCCGCCAACTGCCCCACCTGCCACAGTCCCGAGCTACGCAACGACCCCGACGTGCTCGACACCTGGTTCAGCAGCGCACTGTGGCCGTTCGCCATCTTCGGCTGGCCGGAGGACACCGAGGACCTGCGCCGCTTCTACCCCACCGATGTGTGCGTGACCGCGCGCGACATCATCTTCCTCTGGGTGGCGCGGATGATCTTCATGGGGCTGCGCTTCACTGATCGCACGCCCTTCGCCGACGTGATCATCACCAGCACAGTGCAGGCGGCCGACGGAACGCGGATGAACAAGTCCAAGGGCAACGCGGTCGATCCATTGGTGATGATCGGGGAGCACGGCGCAGATG
>CATPBU010000082.1 GCA_955652455.1 Candidatus Dormiibacterota bacterium | reverse complement strand
GGTCACCCACGCAACAGGACTGCTGGTCCACCCCGGCGCGGGCGCGCCGCCGGCCTCCGACGCAGCGGCGCTGGCTTGGGTCAGCGCGGTCGTCGACGCGGCCGAGGGCACCGGTGCGGATCTCATCGTCGCCGACATCGACTGCGACCTGACCGCGCTGTGCGTCGACGTGCTGCGGCGCTGCGACCGCGTCCACGTCACCCTGACGGCGTCCGCCGGCGGCGTGCTCGACGCCTATCGCAGCACGGCCGAGCTGCGCCGCCTCGGGCTGCGCGATCGCATCGACTACGTGGTCAACCGCTGCGCCGGGCCGATCCAGCTCGGCGAGGTGATGAGCGACCTGGACGGCGTCGTGGTCGCTGAGGTCCCGCAGAGCGCCGCCTTCGTCACCGCGGAGAATCAGCACCGGATCGCAGCGCTGGACGACCGGGGACCGGCCGCGGCGGCGATCACCCGGCTCGCCGAGCACGTGCAGACGGGGCGCGACGCCGGTGCGGACATGGCGCCGCGATGGGGTGCGCATGCCGGCTGAGCCGCGACCGTCTCTGCCCCGGCGGCCGGGCTGAGCCGGGAGCGTGTCCACGGTCGCGGCGATCGCGCTGGAGCCGCTGGACCTGACCGCGCTCGAGCCGGCTGCGCAGGCCGCCTGTGCGGACAGCATGTCGCGGCTGCTCTGCGCGCTCGAGTCGCCGCTCCAGTTCGTGGTGCGGCGGCGGCGCGCCTGGCCGGCAGTGCCGGCGCCCGCGCAGCCGCTGGACCGCGTCGCCGCCGGACTCGACGCGGCGATGTGCTCCCACCAGGCCGAGCTGCTCGCCAGCATGCCGGCGTTTCGCAGTGAGGTGCTGGCGGTGATGCGCCGGACGGACGGCGACGGCGCCGCCTTGCAGCGCCACGTGGCGATGGTCACCGACATGCTCCGCGGTGCCGGGGTGCGCAGCCGGGCGCTGGCCGCGGACGAGACTCGCCCACAGCCGTGGCGAGAGTTGGCTCGCGCGGTGGTCGGCCGTGAAGGCGCCCGCTGCGGCCTCGAGCTGGAACGCCTGCCCGGGCGGGCGGTGAGCCTCGGCTGGCTGCACACCCTCCTCGCCGCCCCGGCGGAGTTCGACGCCGCTATCCACCTCACCCCGGTCGACGCCGGCGCCGCGCACCGCGCTGTCGAACGCCGCCTCCGCAGCCTCGCCGCCGACCGCCTCCTGGAGATCGATCGCGGCCGCATCGGCGACGCCACGGTCGACGTCGGCCTCGAGGCGGCGGGGCTTTTGCGTGATCGCCTGGCGCGCAACGAGGTTCGCCCGCTGCGGCTCTCGATCGTGGTCGCCGCCCACGGCCGTGACGAGCCCGCCGCCCACCACGCCGCTGAGGTGGTGCGCGCCGCCGCCGCGGCGGGGGGCCTGCGCCTGCGCCACGCCCACTTGCGCCACGCCGCTGCGATCGGCGGGACCCGACCCCGAGCCGAACCGTCCGACGCCGGCAAGCTGGTCGACTCTGCAGCGGCGGCCACCTGCCTGCCGCTGACCGAGACCAGCTGCGACGACCCCGGCGGCTACCGGCTCGGGGTCAGCCGCCGCTCGGGAGTGCCGGTCGTCGTCGACGTCTTCGACACCGCCCAGCACAGCAACGCCAACGCCGCCGTGTTCGCCACCAGCGGGCACGGCAAGAGCTTCACGCTCGGCGCGCTGGTGCTCGAGGCGGCTGCGCACGGGGTGGGGTCTCTGATCGTCGACCCCGAGGGGGAGTACCGGCGGATCATGCATGCGGCCGGCGGCCAGTACCTCAGCCTGGGCGACCGGGGCGCGGGGGCGCTCAACGTGTTCGACGCCGCGCCCAGCCCCGACGAGGCCATCCACGTGGCCGTCGACTTGGTCAACGTCCTCTGCGGCAGCGTCCTCAGCGAGGTCGAGCGAGCTCGCGTCGATGCCGCCCTCCACGATGCGGTCGGCAGCGCGCTGGCCGCGCGGCGCACCGTGCTGCTGGGTGACTGCGTCAGCGCGCTGGGGCGCACCGCACCCCGCGCCGCGACTGTGCTGCGCCGGGTGTGCAACGGTCCGCTGGGCGCCATCTTCAACGCCCCCAGCGACATCGACCTCGAGGGCGAGCTCTGCGCCATCTCGCTGCGCGAGCTACCCCACGAGTTCGTCCCGGCGGCGACGCTGCTGATCGCCCAGTGGCTGTGGACGCGGGTGCGGCGCGAACGGCGCCGCCGTCACATCGTGCTCGACGAGGTCGGCGCGCTGTGCGTCCATCCTCCGCTGCGCGAGCTGCTCGTCCAGCTGGCCCGGCGGTGCCGCAAGTACAGGGCCTCGCTGGTGGTGGCCACCCAGAACGTCGAGGACTTGCTGCGTAGCGAGGAGGGCTGCGTGGTAGCCACCAACTGCGCAACCGTCCTCCTCGGCGGCCACCGCGCTGCCGAGGCGGCGCAGATGGAGCGCGCCTTCGGGCTGACCGAGGGTCAACGGCGCTTCGTCGAGCACGCGCCTCGCGGCGAGTTCCTCCTGCTCGCCGGGCGACGGCGCTGCGAGATCCGCATCGACGTGCCCGAGCTGCACCGCGCCATCCTCGCCCCCCACTGACCCGCCGAGGCCCCGCCTGGAGCCCGCAGGCGTCACAATCAAGGCGTCGAGACCCCTTGACGTCCGCGGGGACTCGTACCAACATATGGGGGCCACGGGACGGGCGACCCCCAAGATGTGGGATAATTGGGGTCCACACCGGCAAAGGTCAGGGGACACTCCGACCCGGGGCGCCGTCCCACTCAACGTCGCACCAGAACCAGCGCCCCGCCGGGAAACCACGAGGGAAAACTGTGGACCGACCTGTCTCCGCCTCCACCTCCGGCGCCACCTCGGGCGACGCTGCGACATCCTCCGGCAGCCGCAAGCAGCGCGCCC
>CATPBU010000081.1 GCA_955652455.1 Candidatus Dormiibacterota bacterium | reverse complement strand
GCCTCCGGCAGGGCCGTGCTTGGCACGCTGACCACGGCGATGTCGTCGAGGCTGTCCGCCCCCACCAGCTTGGCGGCGAACTCCTCGCCGTCGGGCATGACCACGTGCAAGCTGGTGGCACCGCTGACGACGTGGTTGTTGGTCACCAGGTAGCTGACCGAGGCATCGTGGGCGATGACGAAGCCGCTGCCAAGGGCCGACGCGGACGCTGACTGGGCGGCGATGATGGTCCCGACCGCGGGAGCCAGCTGCTTGGCGACGGCGACGGTGGCGACCGTGCCGACATTGACCGGGCTACCGTTGACGTGCACCTCAGCGGCCCCCGAGCCTCCAGCGGGGCTGCGGGTTGCGGCGTAGGCGACGCCTGCACCGACGACAAGCCCGACCGCCAGCATCGCAAGCAGGCTGCGCCAGCGTCGGCGCTGGTGACTCGGGGGCCACGGCGGTGGTAGGGGCGGAGGGTGATGCGACCCGGCGACAGTCTCGTGGGCGCGTACGCCCGCCGCGCTTGCGGGTGAATCAGGCCAGAGGGTTCCCTCAATCTCTTCGATGCAACCTATTGTGGCCCGCGCATGCTTGCCAGCGTCCTCACCACCGGGTGCCCATGACTACGCTGACCTGCGCCCTCGGACCGGACTCAGCCGGGACTTTGCTGCGTCGATTCCTGGCCTCAGCGACCACCCGGCTCGACGTCGCGGTGTACGAGGCGGGGCCAGCGTACGCGTGGGCATTCCCTCGAGCGGTCGAGCGCGGCGTCAGGGTCCGGCTGCTTCTCGACGGACACGGCGGCGCGAACCGCGGCTGCCTCGAAGAACTGCGGGCGGCGGCGGAGCGCGGCACCGTCGTCGCCTGCCGGTTGCACCGCCACGAGGGAGCGCGCGAAGCCCACTGGAAGCTGCTCGTCGCCGACACCGACCGGCTCGCCGTGGGGACCGGCAACCTCATCGAGCGGGATGCACCCGCCGATCACCATGGCCGCCTCCCCCCGGCAGCTCCTCCCCAGGCGGGCACCCGCGAGTGGTGGGCGTTCGTCGACGGGGCCACCACCCTGGCGTCGGCGGCGCGGTCGCGCATCGGCACGGTGTGGCGGGAGTCGACGGTGCCCCCGCCGGTCTGGGCTGTCGAGGAGGCAGTCGAGGTGCCGCCCACCGGCGCGCCGTGGCCGAGCGTCCCCCCGCTCGAGGTCGAGGTCGGCCCACGGCGCCTCCACCTCGCGGTTGAGGCCAGGGCAGTGCGGCAGGCTATCGAGGCGGTCCTGGAGTCGCCGGAAAAGCGCTGCCTGCTGGTGGTGCCATACGTGCACACCTGGGCGCACGAGGTTCGCCCGCTGCTCGAACGCCTTGCCGAGGCTCACCGCAGGGGACTGGACGTTCGCGTGCTCCTTGGCCAGGAGCCCGCAGGCGGGGACGCCGCCACGCTCCGTGAGCGCGGGCTGCCCGCCCGGGTGATGGATCCGATGCGATGCACCACGGGGCACGCCAAGGGAATGGTCGTCGACTCCAGTGCCCTGGTCATGTCCTCGAACTGGAGCGCGGCGGGGCTCGGCACCTCGATCGAGAGCGGCCTGCGGATCGACGATCGCGCCGCCGCCGACTACTTCGCCGAGGCCTTCGAGCGCGACTGGCAGGTGTCCAACCCAACCTGATCGCCGGTTGAACCGGGAGTCCACGGTTATGCTCGACCGATGATCGAGGACGACGCGGTGGCCGTGCCGCCGCCCGACGCAGAGCCCGAGCGGCTGCCGGTCGTGCCACTGCGCGACAACGTTGTCTTCCCCCACCAGCTGGCGCCGCTGGCGGCAGGTCGGCGCCGCTCCGTCGCCGCGCTGCAGGCCGCGGTCAACGTCGATGGGCGCGTCATCCTTGCGGTGCAGCGCGACGCCCAACCGGATGACGTGGGCTTCGCCGATCTCCATGAGATCGCTGTCGTCGCCACCGTCGGCGCACTGCGACTCATCCCCGGGGCGGGAGCTCACGCCCTGGTCGAGGGACAGCACCGGGTGCGACTGGTGTCGTTCGAGGAGGACGGCGAGCACTGGTCGGCGGCGTACGCGGCAATCGACGAGAACGACTCCACCGGCACCGAGGCCGACGCGCTCGCGGGAAGCGTGCGCCAGCTCTTCGCCGAATACGTCACAGCGGGCGGCCAGGTCGCCCCCGAGGTGGCCGCGGCGATGGCCAGGGCGGGCGCCCCCTCGCGGGTGGCCGACATCGCATCGGCGGCTCCGGACCTGACGGTCGGCGAGCGGGTGGAACTGCTCCAGACGCTCGACGCGGTCGAGCGCCTCCGCCGTCTCGCGCCACTGCTCGGTCGCCAGGTCGAAGTGGCGTCGATGCGAACCCGGATCCACGAGGACGTCACCCGCACCATCAACAAGTCGCAGCGCGAACACATCCTGCGCGAACAGCTGCGGGCAGTGCGCAAGGAACTCGCCGAACTCGACGGCGAGGGCGACGACGGCGAGGATCTGACCGCGCGCATCGAGGCCCTGGGAATGCCCCCGGCGGTCCGGGCTCGGGCGCTCAAGGAGGTATCGCGCCTTGAACAGATCCCCGGTGCCTCCCCTGAGTTGGGCATGCTGCGCAGCTGGGTCGACTGGCTGCTCGACCTTCCCTGGGGGGAGCCGCCGCACGGGGACATCGACATCGACAGAGCCGCAGCGATCCTGGACGCGGACCATTACGGCCTCGCCAAGGTGAAGGACCGCATTCTCGAGTGGATGGCGGTGCGCGATCGAGCTCAGCGGCGGGCCGACGCGACCGCTGCCGCCGCCGCCGAGCTTGCGTCGGAGGACGCTCCCAGCGGCGACACGGACGCGGAGCCATCGCAGCCGGCGGCGCGCGACAGCACCCGGCCGCCGCGTGTCCTGCAGACGCCCATCCTCTGCCTGGTCGGGCCACCCGGGGTGGGCAAGACCTCGCTGGGGCGCAGCATCGCCCGTGCCATGGATCGCCGCTTCGTGCGTCTGTCGCTCGGTGGTATCCGCGACGAAGCGGAGATCCGCGGGCACCGTCGCACCTATATCGGCGCGCTACCCGGACGAATCATCCAGTCGATGAAGCAGGCGGGCAGCGTCAACCCGGTGATCATGCTCGATGAAATTGACAAGGTTGGCACCGACTTCCGCGGCGACCCGTCGGCGGCCCTCCTGGAGGTGCTCGATCCCGAGCAGAACCGCGAGTTCAGCGACCATTATCTCGAGGTCCCCTACGACCTCTCGCACGTGCTCTTCATCACCACCGCCAACATGGTCGAGACGATCGGCCCAGCGCTTCGCGACCGCATGGAGCTGATCCGAATCAGTGGTTACACCGAGTTGGAGAAGGTGGGCATCGCGGAGGGCCACCTGCTGCCGCATCAGCTCGAGCAGCACGGGCTCGATGGGGGGGAGCTGTCGATCAGCCATGACACCCTGGTCGCCATTCTCCGCGGCTACACGCGCGAAGCTGGTGTGCGCCAGCTCGATCGCAACATCGCCGAGATCGCGCGTAAGGTGCCACGGCGCCTGGCGGCAGGGGCGGAGAGCGTCGTTGTCGAGCCCACCGAGCTCAGCGAATTCCTGGGACCACAGCGCTACGACTACGGTGAGGCGCAGGAGGCCGACGAGGTGGGCGCGGTCACCGGGGTTGTGGTCAGCGACGTCGGCGGCGACATCGTCACCGTGGAGGCGCTCGCGGTGGTGGCAACCCCGGCTCTGTCGCTGACCGGTCAGCTCGGCAATGTCATGGAGGAGTCCGCGAAAGCCGCGCTCTCCTGGGCGCGCGTCCACGCGGTGGAGTACGGGGCGCCACGTGACTTCTTCGACACCCACGCACTGCACATCCACGTGCCCGCTGGGGCGATTCCCAAGGACGGTCCCTCGGCGGGGGTCACCATGGTCACGGCGATGGTCAGTGTTGCCTCAGGACGGAGGGTGCGTCGTGACGTCGCCATGACCGGCGAGGTGACGCTGCGAGGTCGGGTGCTGCCCATCGGCGGCGTCAAGGACAAGCTGCTGGCCGCCCATCGATCGGGATTGACCACGTTCATCCTGCCGCGCAAGAACATGCGCGACCTCGACGAGATTCCCCGCGACGTGCTCGAGACCGTCGAGGTGGTGCCCGTCGACAACGTTGGCGAGGTACTGGCTCGGGCCCTCATCGACGTGCCGGCCCAACGTCGCGAGCGCCGCAGCGCCGGCTTCATGCTGCCCCTGCGCGGTGACGAGGGGCAGCCGCCAACCATCACCGCCTGATGGCCGAACCGCTAGACGACCTCCTC
>CATPBU010000080.1 GCA_955652455.1 Candidatus Dormiibacterota bacterium | reverse complement strand
GCGACGCACGCGTCGCGGCAGCCTTGCGGGCGCCGAGGTCCGTGTTGTCGCGTGCGGCCTCGGCGTCGATGGCAGCGTTGTCGAAACGTCCGGCGGCGGCGAGGCGGCGAATGATCAGCCAGCGGAGGTCCTGGTCGATGGTGATGCCCTCGGGCACGAACCGTCCGGCGAGCAGCCCGGCGGCGAAGTCGAAGTCCTCCCGAGCATCGGACGTGGCCATGGTGCATCTCAGCGCGGTCAACTGCACCGGGCTGCCCGGGGTGGCTGCCGCCAGGATTGTCGCCGCGGTGTCGTGGAGGTGGGCTCGGGCGGTACGCCGGTTGCCCGGGTCACTGAAGTGCTCCACCGCTGCCATCGCCTGGCCGAGCAGGTCGTCGACGATGGTGGGAAGAGTCTCGTTGGGGGCGTGGCGGTGAACGAAATCGATGTACCGACCGGCGGGAATGTCAGCGTCACGCGCCATGTCCCACATCGCGGCCCAGAGCAGCGAGCGGGCGAGCGGATCGTCGAGGTCAGAGAGGTGGTCGATGACCGTCTGTGTCGAGACGTCGTCGAGCCGCATCTTGGCGAATGTCAGGTCGCCGTCGTTGAGCAGCACCAGTGCCGGCCGGACGCGCCCGCGCAAAGCTGCAATCTCGGTGCGCTCGCCGCTGATGTCGAGATCGATGCGCTCAGTGCGCACCAGGCGGCCGTTGTCATCGAGATCGAACAGTCCGACACCGATGCGGTGCGAGCGCAGGGTGGGCAGAGCAGGCGTGGCTGGCGCCTGCAGCACAGCGCAGCTTTCGATGATCCCCTCGGTGGCTGTGATCTCGGCAGAAAGCATGTTCATGCCCGCGGTCTCGAGCCACTCGCGCGACCAGGCGGCGAGGTCGCGGCCGGAGTGACGCTCCAGCGGTGCGAGAAAGTCGCGCAGCGTTGCATTGCTCCACTCGTGCTCAGCGAAGTACTCGCGGATGCCCCCGAAGAATGCCTCCTCGCCAACCCAGTACACCAGCTGGCGCAGCACGGCAGCGCCCTTGGCATAGCTGATGCCGTCGAAGTTCAATCTTGCCGTGCTGATGTCGGGCACGTCGGCAGCAATCGGATGGGTGGTGGGCAGCTGGTCCTGGCGGGCTGCCCAGGACTTGTCGCCATTGGCGAAGTCGACCCACGCGCTGGTGAACTTGGTCGCTGTGGCCTGCGCGTCATTGCCCATGTAGGTGGCGAAGCTCTCGTTGAGCCAGAGGTCGTTCCACCAGCGCATGGTCACCAGGTCGCCGAACCACATGTGCGCCATCTCGTGGAGGATCGTCCCGGCGCGCCAGGCGCGCACGGACGCGGGCACGGCGCCGCGGTAGATGGTGTTCTCCTCGTTGAAGGTGACGCAGGCGACGTTCTCCATGGCGCCGGCATTGAACTCAGGGACGAACAGCTGGTCGTACTTGTCTCCGAAGGGGTAGCGCCGGCCGAAGCGCTTGGCGAAGTGATCGAGCCCCTGCTTGGTGACCTCGAAGATTTCCTCTTCGTCGAGGTAGCGGCGCAGCGACTGCCTGCAGTAGAGGTTGAGCTCGACTCCGTCGTGTGTGTCGGTCACACGAGCGTACGGGCCGGCGACGACGGCCACCAGGTAGGGCGACATCACCGGTGACTGGGTGAACACCACCGTCGACGTCGCCGGGTCCGACGCCTCGGCGTCGATGCGCTCGACACGCGAGTTGCCCACCACCACCCACGCGGTCGGGGCGATGACCCGCATGGTGAAACGGGCTTTGAGGTCGGGTTGGTCGAAGGCGGCGAAGACACGGTGTGCCTCAAAGGGCTCGCATTGCGTGTAGACGTAGAGGTGCCCGTCGGCGGGGTCGACGATGCGGTGCAGGCCCATGCCGGTGTGCGAGTAGGGCTGGTCGGCGACCACGCGCAGGTGGTTCCTGGCACGCAGCCCGGCGAGCGCGATGCGGTTGTCGGCGAACACCGACGCCGGGTCGATGGCGTGGTCGTTGAGGACGATCTGCCGGATGTTTTCGGCCTCGAGGTCGATGAACGTCGAGCCACCCTCCGTGGCGGAGAAGTCGATCTCTGTGACGCTCCGGAACGCCGAGGCGTGGGGTCGGCCGGTGAGGTCGAGGGTGATGTCGTAGGTGAGGTCGGAGAGCAGCCGGTGCCGTTCTTCCGCCTCGGTGCGCAGCAGGTCATCGGGAATCACCGGCCTAGCCTATCGCCCCTGCGGCGGCTTGTGCCCCGCGGCTCAACCGGCCCGCTGCAGTGCATCGTCGAGGTCGGCGATCAGGTCGTCGAGGTCCTCGATACCGACCGAGAGGCGGAGCAGGCCATCGCCCAGGCCGATGCGACGCCGCTCCTCGCTTGGCACTGAGGCATGGGTCATCAGGCCGGGGTGCTCGGCCAGCGACTCCACCGCGCCCAGCGACTCGGCGAGGGTGAAAAGACGCAGTGCCTCGAGCACCCGCACTGCGGCAGCCTCGTCGCCAAGCTCGAAGGACACCACGCCGCCGTACACGCCGCCCATCTGCCGCGCCGCCAGATTGTGCTGCGGGTGGGAGGCGAGGCCAGGATAGTGCACAGCACGCACCGCCGGCTGCGCCGCCAGGTGCTCTGCGATGGCCAGGGCGTTGTCGCTCTGCCGCTGGACGCGCAGGGCGAGCGTCTTGAGCCCGCGGAGCAGCAGCCAGCAGTCGAATGGAGAGGGCACGGCGCCGGCGGCGTTCTGGTGAAAGCGCAGCTGTTCGGCGATGCCATCGTCCGAGGTGACCAGGCACCCGCCGAGAACGTCGCTATGCCCGCCGAGGTACTTGGTCGAGCTGTGCATGACGACGTCAGCGCCGAGCTCGAGTGGTCGCTGGATGTACGGCGAGGCGAAGGTGCTGTCGACTGCGAGCCAGGCGCCGCGGTGGTGAGCTGCGCGCGCCGCGGCCGCAATGTCGACGACGCGCAGCAGTGGGTTGGTGGGGCTCTCGATCCACACCAGCCGCGTCCTGTCGGTGACCGCCTCGTCGATCGCACCTGGCCGGGTGGCGTCCACGGCGGTGAAGGTCAGCCCGTACCGCCCCATCACCCGGTTAAAAAGGCGGAAGGTGCCGCCGTACGCGTCCTCCATGTACACGATGTGGTCGCCGGGATCGAGGAGTAGCATCGCCGTCGTCGTCGCGGCCAGCCCTGACGCGAACGCGAGCCCGTGGCGGCCGCTCTCCAGCGAGGCGAGGCAGGTCTCCAGCTGTTCACGCGTTGGGTTGTTGCTGCGCGAGTACTCGAATCCACTGTGTCTGCCGATGCCTTCCTGGGCGAATGTCGTGGCAAGGTGGATGGGCTGGACGACTGCGCCGGTGGTCACGTCCGGGCCCTGGCCGACGTGGACCGCCCGGGTGGCGAATCCCGGCTTCTCCCTGCTCATCCCGTCTCCTGCTCAGCGGTGGTGGGCGACGTACTCGAGCAGGTCGGCGCGGGTGATTACGCCAACAGGCCTGTCCCCGTCGATGATGGTGACCGCTGCCTCACCGTTGAGCAGCGGTGTGAACGCCTCATCGAGCGGCGCGTCGGCGGACACCGAGGTGAACGGCGGGTCCATCGCCGCCGACACCGACGCGGTGACGACAGAGGGGTCGCGGTAGACGCGGTCTAGCAGGGTGCGTTCCGCGATGCTGCCGACCACCTGGCGGTCGCCATTGCTACCGTCGACAACCGGCAGCTGCGAGATGTTGTAGCGCTGCATGAGGTCGATCGCCTCCCCGACCGTGCGCCCCACCTCGACGGCGACCAGTGACGGCACCGCCCCACCGCCGGCGTCGTGGGCGGCGAGAACCTCGCGAACCCGGGCCGGACCGAGCCGGTCCAGGAATCCGTTCTGGCGCATCCACTCGTCAGAGAAGAACTTGGTCAGGTAGTTGCGCCCGGTGTCGGGGAGGAGCACCACGATGACGCCGGCAGGATCGGTGTCGGCGGCGACGACGAGCGCAGCCTGAAGGGCCATGCCGGCGGAGCCGCCGACCAGGATGCCCTCCTCCCGGGCCAGCCGACGCGCGGCCACGAAGGCCTCACGG
>CATPBU010000079.1 GCA_955652455.1 Candidatus Dormiibacterota bacterium | reverse complement strand
GTCGTGAACCGTATGTCATGCACCGTGCCGACCGCACACGCGCCAGCGTGCATGATGACGACCAGGCGGAGATGCCCGTCGCCGTGGCGACACGTGGAGATTGCCCGCCCTCCGGCAGCGCGGCCCCGGGCGGGTCGCGCTGCTCCTCGTCCTCCAGCTCGTGACCGCGGTCACAAAATGCCGACATCAGCGGTCAGGGGCTGTCGTAAGATCACCATCGGAGAGATAATCAGCGCCGGCGCAGAGCAGCGCACGCACGTCGGCGCAAAGGTTCCGAAGATCACGCCGCGCAGTGTGTCCAGGGACACGGTGAGGACAGGCCGGTGAACAACGGGAACGGACGTTCGGCGTCAGACCTGACCCGCAATCGGATGCTTGGGATGCTGCCTGAGCCCGACCGCTCGCGGCTGCTGCCCCGTCTCACCCCTATGTTCCTCGAGATCAAGCGGGTGCTTTTCGAGCCCGGCAAGGCGATCGACTCCGTGTACTTCCCGCTCAACGGGGTGATCTCGCTGGTGACGCCGCTCGAGGACGGTGCCATCGTCGAGGTGGCAACCGTCGGCAACGAGGGCGTGGTCGGAGTCCCGCTTGTGCTCGGGGGCTCGCTCGCGGTGCGGGCGATCTCCCAGGTGGCCGGGTGGGTGCTGCGGATGGACGCCGGGACGTTCCTGGCCGAGGTGGATCGTGCCGGCGCGATGCGCGACCTCACTGACGATTACCTGCAGGCCCTCTTCGGCCAGATCTCCCAGGCGGCCGCCTGCAATCGCCTCCATACCAACGAGGAGCGCCTCAGCCGCTGGCTGCTGATGAGCCACGACCGGGTCGGGCTCGACGAGTTCGGCATCACCCATGAGTTCCTCGGCCAGATGCTGGGATCGCGAAGGGCGACCGTCACCCTGTCGGCGGGTATCCTCCAGGCGGCCGGCCTGATCAGATACCACCGCGGCCAGGTCACCATCGTCGATCGGCACGGGCTGGAACAGGTGTCCTGCGAGTGCTATGGGGTGATCAGGGATGAGCTCGAGAGTGTGCTCACCAAGGCGGCTCACCGCAACGGCAACGGCTCGGGCAACGGCTCGCGGTAACCCGCGGACCGCCAGGCGCGTTTGCTAACAAGGTCCGATTCCGGGCCGCAGGGGGTACAGTCGGCCCCATCCCAACGCTACGAAAGCTGAGTTGATGCGCCTCCGCTATTACCTGATCCCCGTCGTCCTGATCGTCTGTGCTGCTGGTGGAGGTGCGGTCACCGCCCACGCGGCCGGCGACCGGCAGAGAACCTTCGCCGACGCCGCAGCCGGTCTGAGAGCCCAGTGGGACCGCGAGCAGTCACAGGGCGTTCCCGTAGCCAGTCTCGCCCCACTGCGCGCAGCTCTGTCGGCCCAGGCACCCAACTCCGCCTGGTGGTCGCCCAACTGGCTCGGCAATGACGGCAGGCCTTTGCTCAGCCGCCTCGCGGCGCAGACGCAGACGGTCTGGAATGCGGCAGTGGACGGCAGGCGGACCGAGGCGCAAGGCGTGATCGCGCAGTGGGCCACCTTCGCGACGCAGCAGGGGGCCTGGCTCGCCACCGACGCGACCACCGCGGCGGGTCAGTGGACCGCCAAGCTCGATGCGGCGAGCACTCCCGCCGCGGTCGCCGACCTGATCGCCTCGTGGCAGGCCTTCATGGCACACCAGCGGAGCGCGGTCACCGCCGCCCAACAGGCCAAGGTGCAACAGCTGCAGCAGGAGCTGCAGTCAGCGGGTGGGCCGCAGGCCGTGCTGGCCACCGCCCAGCGCTTGGTGAACATCGCGCAGGCCGACAACCTCGACGCGGGCAACGTGGCCGCCCTTGCCGCACAGCTCACCAACGAGATTGCCAACAACGGCGACGCCACCCGGACCGGCGGGGAACTGCTCACCGCCGTGAACGCGCTCCAGGCGCTGGTCAATCTCAACGACCAGGTTGCCGCACAGGTGCACCCGCTGCTGCTGACCATCGACCAAGCGGAGGCAGAGGGCACGCCCAACGCGGCAGCCCTGGCCGCGCAGAACGCGGGTATCGCCGGCCAGTTCCAGGCCGCCAGCACCACCAATCAGCTCAACGCGGTTGCCCAGTCGATCTCAGCGCTCAACAGTCAGGTCAACGCCGAACTCGCCGCCCACCAGTGTGGCCACCCGGTCGGCAGCGGCAAGGTGATCACACTCTCACTGTCACTGCAGGAGATGGTCTACTACCAGGACGGCTGCGTGGTCAAGGCGACGGCGGTCAGCACAGGCCGGCCCCAGCTCCGTACCCCGAGCGGCACGTTCCACATCTTCAACAAGCAGTCCCCCTTCCAGTTCATCTCCCCGTGGCCGAAGAGCTCGCCTTTCTACTACTACCCAAGCTGGGTCAGCTGGGTCATGGAGTTCGCCGGAGGTGGCTATTTCATCCACGACGCGCCCTGGGAGTCGCCCGGTGCCTACGGTCCCGGCAGCCAGGACAATCCGTCGGCGGCCAGCCACGGTTGCGTCCACGTGCCCACGCCGGTGATGCAGTGGGCCTACCCCTGGACGCCGGACGGCACCCCGGTGATCATCACCTGAAAGTGGCCGAGCGCCGGGCCTGCTACCAGGCATCGTGGACGGTTCTCTGAGCAGATTCCCAGCTTGGGCGGCAATCATGGCGGTATGAGTGAAGCGGTCCGGATCCTGGTGGTCGACGACGAGCGGGCCATCACCGACCTCGTCGCCATGGCTCTCAAGTACGAGGGCTTCACCGTGGCCACCGCCGCCAGCGCCCGTGAGGCGCGCACCGCGGTCATGGACTTCCGCCCAGCCCTGGTCATCCTCGATGTCGGCCTTCCCGACGAGGACGGCTTCGCCCTGGTGCAGCGGCTCATCGGCGACGGCATCAAGGTGCCGGTGATCTTTCTCACCGCGCGCGACTCCACCGAGGAGAAGGTGCGTGGGCTCACCGTCGGCGGCGACGACTACGTCACCAAGCCGTTCAGCATCGAGGAGCTGGTGGCCCGCGTGCGCGTCGTCCTGCGCCGTCACACGGCTGCCACCGACCTGGCCAGCAGCCGACTCCAGCTCGCCGACCTCGAGCTCGACGAGGAGACCCACGAGGTGTTCCGCGCCGGCCACGTCGTCGAGCTGACCCACACCGAGTTCCGTCTGCTTCGCTACCTGCTGATGAACGCCGGGCGCGTGCTATCGCGCACCCAGATCCTCGACCATGTCTGGAAGTACGACTTCGGCGGCGACGCAAGCGTGCTCGAGACGTACATCAGCTACCTGCGCCGCAAGGTCGACAAGGCCGATCCGCAGCTGATCCACACCGTCCGTGGAGTCGGCTACGTCTGTCGAGTGCCGCGAGGGGCGTGATGTCGCTGCGCCGGCGCCTGCTGCTGACGCTGGCGCCGCTGTTCATCCTGGGGCTGATCGCGGTCGACGCGGCAACCTACCTGTCGCTGCAGTCATACCTGGTCAGCAAGGTCGACGCGCAGCTGCTCAGCGACCACAGGTCCGTCGAGTCGTATCTGACACGTGGCAGCTTCGGAGACGGCGGTCCGGGTGGACCGACGCAGACCAACGTCCCGTCGGATACTTACGGAGCGATCGTGGCAGCCGGCGGTACGGTGATCACCGAGCATTCCTTCGCCTTTGGTCCCGACCAGTCGTCGTCCAAAGCAGTGCTACCCTCGCACCTGCAGGCCGGAACCTACCTCTCGGTCGACGGCTCTGGCGGCGTCGGTCAGTACCGCCTCTACGTCGACACCGTCCAGAACAGTCCCAATCTGCTCGTGGTCGGCTTCCCCCTCGACCAGGCGACGACGACGCTCGCGCAGCTGCTTCTGCTCGAGGCTCTCACGACAGCCGGGATCACCGTCGTCGTCCTGGTCGCGACGTGGCTCATCGTCCGGCGGGGACTGCGACCGCTGGAGCGTATGGGCACCATGGCCCGAGCGGCCGCCACCGACCTCAGCCGCCGCGTGGAGCCTGCTGATGGGGTCACCGAGGTCGGCCAGCTCGGTGTGGCGATCAACACCATGCTGAGCCAGCTGGAAACCGCGTTCGCCGAGCGAGCGGCGGGCGAGCAGCGCCTGCGCCACTTCGTGTCCGACGCATCCCACGAGTTGCGCACGCCGCTGACCTCGATGCGCGGCTACGCTGAGTTGCTGCGTCGCAACCCAGAGATGACCGACACGGACGTCGCGCTTGCCACCCGGCGCATCGAGGATGAGGCGGCGCGGATGGGCGTTCTCGTCGATGACCTGCTCCTGCTCGCCAGGCTCGACCAGGGGCGACCACTCGAGCGCGCGCCCGTGGAGCTGAGTGCGCTGGTGACCGACGCCTGCGCGGACGCCCGCGCTACCGACCCGACCCGCTCCATCGCCTCGCGGATCGACGCCCCGGCCCAGGTCATCGGTGACGAGATGCGCCTGCGCCAGGTTCTTGGCAATGTCGTCCGCAACGCGCTGGTCCACACGCCCCCGGCAACGCCCGTTGAGGTCACCCTCGGGATCAGCGGCGCCTCCGCCGTCATCGAGGTGGTCGACCATGGCCCGGGCATCCCGCCAGAGAACGCCCAGCGCATCTTCGAACGGTTCCAACGCGTCGATCCGGAGCGCAGCCGCGACCAGTGCGGTAGTGGGCTCGGCCTCAGCATCGTCGCCGCGGTGGTGGCCGCACACGGTGGCAGCATCCGCGTGGGTCAGACTCCCGGAGGCGGCGCCACGTTCCACATCGAGCTACCTGGGAAGGCGGCCCCGACGGTCGGTTCCGCGGTTGCCGCGGCTCCGCCGGTGCCGTCCGAACCCACAGCTGATTCCCAGCCTAGCCACACGGTGTTGTGAGCCGGCCTCGCCAGCGTGGTAACCACGGCTACCCACCGAGACCAACAGTTACCCCCAGGAGCAGCG
>CATPBU010000078.1 GCA_955652455.1 Candidatus Dormiibacterota bacterium | reverse complement strand
GGGCCTGGGTGACGGTCATCATCATCCCCAGTTTCGTGAGCATCTTCTACGCCATCCACCGCCACTACACGGAGGTGTCCTCGCACATCACCACGGAGATTCCCATCTCCCCAGCCGACCTCAAACCGATCTGCATCGTCCCCATCCCGGAGCTCAACGGGGTTGCCATGCAGTCACTCGCAATGGCTCGCACCATCAGCGACAGCGTCATCGCGGTACATATCTGCGACGACGAGGGCCACATCGAGCGGCTGCGGGCCAAGTGGGACGTGTGGGGGAATCACGTTCCCCTGGAGATCGTCGAGTCCCCGTACCGCTCGTTCATCCGACCCCTGCTACGCTACATCGACGCCGTTGACAGGGAGCACCGCGGCAGCACCATCATCATCGTGCTTCCCGAGCTGGTGGCGACGCGGTGGTGGCACCAGCTTCTCCACAACCAGACGGCGCTGCGATTGAAAGCGCAGCTACTGTTCCGCCCGGGGACGGTGGTGATCAACGTCCCCTACCACCTGCAACACGCTCCGCACGTCCGCCGGGTGCGACGCCGCCGCGAGGGGCGTGGCAACGACGACATCGAGGCAATCTGAGAATGAGCACGACGACCGACGCATCAGCCGCAACGCGAGTCGCCGACACGGTGCGCCGCCTCGGCGGCGGCGGCCCCCGCCGTATCGCTGAGTCAGCCGGCTTGGTAGTCACCCACGGTGAGGGGCCCTACCTGGTCACCGACTCTGGCAAGTCGCTGCTCGACTTCGCGACGGCGATGGGCGTTGCTGCCATCGGCCACGGCAACCCGGTCTGGGCGAGAGCCATCGCAGACCAGGCGCAGCGCCTGGCGGCCTGCGTGCTCCACACACCAGAGCACGCCACCTACCTGGAGCGGTTGGCCACAGTCCTGCCCGCCGGGGTGGACAGCGTGGCGCTCTACTCCGGCGGCGCCGAGGCGGTCGAGGTGGCTGTGCGCCTGGCCCAGTCCGTCAGCGGGAAGCGCAACCTCATCTCCTTCTCGAGTGGGTTCCACGGCAAGACCACCGGGGTGCGCTTCAGCGGTGGCCGCTTCCCCGACGAGCGCGTCGCCCTCGGTGTGGATTGGGTGCACTCCCTTCCATATCCCCGCTGCGACGCACACGACGCCCTCACCTACGGTGCGTGCGAGGAGGCCGGGGCCGGGGCGTTGACCACACTCAATGCCGCCGCGGCGGAGCTGGACGGGGTCGCGGCGGTCATCGTCGAGCCGGTGCTGGGGACAGCGGGCAACCGGCCTCCGCAGCGCCGCTTTCTCGCCGGCCTGCGCGGGCTCTGCGATCGCCAGGGGTGGCTGTTGATCATCGACGAGTCGATCACCGGGTTCGGCCGCCTGGGCCGCAACTTCGCGGTCGACTGGTTCGGCGTCCGCCCTGACATCCTCGTGCTCGGCAAGGCGATCGGCGGCGGCTACCCGCTCAGCGGAGTTGCCGCACCGCGCGACCTCTGGGATCGGAGCCTCTTCGCTGAGAGGTCGGCGACGTCGAGCAGCTACGGCGCCAACCCCCTCGCCTGCGCAGCCGGGACGGCGGTGCTCGACGTGATCACCTCAGCGGGTTTCCTGGCGCGCGTCGACAGCGTTGGGCAGCGCCTGGCCCGCGGCCTCGCCGGACTCCAGGCGGCGTCTCCTTATGTCAGCGCCAACCGCGGCGTTGGCATGATGCTTGGGTTCGACCTCGTCGACCCGGCGACAGGCGCGCTCGCCGACCCCGCCCTCTGCCTGCGCCTGTTCCGACGCTGCCTCGACGAGGGCATTCTGATCGTGGGCGACGTCCCCGAGGTGCGCCTCAACCCGCCGCTGGTGCTCACCGCGGCGCAGGCTGACGATGCGATCGCGGCGCTCGGGCGTGCCCTTGCCGCCTGACGACCAGCCCGCGGCCAAGCTGCGGGTCGGGTTGGTGGGCATCGGCTCGGCGGCATCGCGGGCCCACCTGCCGGCGCTGAACGCGCTCGAGTCGTCCGGCATCATCGAGCTCGTCGGCGTGTGTGACCCGGCGGCGCAGCGGCGCGACGCGGTCATCGCCGCACACCCGGGCGCCCGGGGCTTTGCCGAGAACGACGAAATGCTCGACAGCCTGCGCCCCGACCTCCTGGTCATCGCCACTCCACCCAGCGTCCACCTCGGCGAGATCGCGTCGGCCGTGGCCCGAGGTCTGCACGTCCTCTGTGAGAAACCCCTTGGCCTCAGTGAGGCGGACGTTGCCGCTCTGCGCGAGCTGGCCGATTCACATCGTGGCCAGACCCTGGCCACCGTCCATCAGTACCGCTACGCGCAACCCTGGGCGTGGATGGCACGTGCCGTGGCCGGTGCGGTGCGGGATGGCGAGCAGTTCAGCCTCAGCGTCGCGGTCGAGCGGCCGGGCACCGACCCGCTCAGCGCCGGGGGCTGGCGCACCGACCCCGAGCACGAGGGCGGCATTCTTGGCGATCACGCGGTGCACTACCTCGCCCTGCTCCACGAGCTCGACCCGACCTGTGAGGTTGTCGGCTGCCGCCGCGAGGGCCCGGGTGGACGGGAGGTGGCCTCTGTCGATGTCCGCGTCGCCGCCGCCGGCACCGCGCACATCGACGTCTCGTACGCCGGCAGCCGCCGGACCAACCTCATCCGGCTGCACCGCCCCGAGCAGTGCCTCGAGGTCACCTGGGAGGACGGCGCTTTCGTCCTGGCCCGCAACGGACGCATCGGCCCACCTCGCGCCACCGCCTCGCTGAGCGACCGCACACTCGTCAACGCGCTGTATTCACCGATGTACGGCGAGCTGGTGTCGAGCCTCGGCGACCCATCGTGGCGCAGCCAGGCCACCGCCGGCACGGTCGCCGTTGCCGCCCTGCTGGCTTCGGCGCTGCGAGTCGCCCATTGACCCGGCGGCAAGTACCATCCAACTCGTGGACGAACTCCGCGACCTGGCACGGACCGTGCTGCTCGCGTTCGCTGACCTCGGTGTCTTCCTTCCCAGCAACCGGGAGAGGTTGATCAGGAAGATGCGCTTCCTCGACCCGCTCGATGCCGACGAGCTCCTCGAGTTCCTCAACCTCTGCATCGACGCCGGCCTGATCACCCACGCTGACGCCGGCCGCGTCCGGCTCGACCGCAGCGAGGCCAGCCGGCTGGCCAGCTCGATGGACGGCCACACACCGGTCCCCGACGACCAGGCGAGCGCCTGGGCGTTGCGGCTCGGCGGACCCAGCCTGGCCTGAGCGCGACCCAGCGCAGCTAGGCCGGCGTTCGCCGCCGCGCGGGCTTGCGCTTGGCCGTTGCCTGCTTGGCGCTCGCGGCCTTGCGTCGCGGCGCCCGCCGCCCCGTCATCGATGCGGTGGCCTGACGAGCGCTCGCACCATCGGTGTCGCGCGCTGCATCGACCAGCTCGCTGACTGACTCCTCGACGCACTGGGCGAAGACATCAACGTCGGGGATCCCTTGGGCATCGACCAGGTAGCCGAAGTTAAGCAGGCCGGCATAGCTGAAGACGGCGACCGCCAGCTCCTGGCCGTCGTAGAGGAAGGCGATCGGGTAGACATCGACGAGCTTCGCGCCCTGACAGTAGAGGGGGATCTGCGGGCCGGGCACATTGGTGACGATCAGGTTGAACGCGATCTGCCGCAGCGAGGCGCGCGCCACCATGGCGTGCAGCGTTGACGGCGCGAACCCGGCCAGGTTGAGCAGGAAGTCGGCGCCGACCGCCTGCTTGCGAGCCTTGAGTCCCTCGACAGTGGTGCGCACCACAGCAAGACGTCGCTCCGGGTCGGCTTCCGCGATCGGCAGGTTCACCAGCAGCATGGCCAGTCGGTTGCCGAGCGCAGTGCGCTCGCTGGTGTCGCGGATGCTTACCGGGCACAGGCATTGCAGAGCCTCGGCTTCATCGTCGGGGTCAACCCCGCGCGCGATCAGAAAATGACGCAGGCCACCCGCCACGACCGCAAGGACGACGTCGTTGATGGTGCCGCCGAATGCGCCCTTGATGAGGCGGAAGTCGTCGAGTGGGAAATGGCTGTAGGAGAAGGAGCGCGTCGGGCCGGTCTCGCCGTTGATCGCCGATTTGGGGGAACCCATGTGCCCGGCCATCGAGGCCAGACCGCTGGCCGTGTCACGCAGCGCGTTGGCGAGACGCCCGGGCTGGCCGGCGACCGCGCGCGCCGCGCTGAGCACGCGTGCCGG
>CATPBU010000077.1 GCA_955652455.1 Candidatus Dormiibacterota bacterium | reverse complement strand
GTGGTGCTGTTCGACGAGATCGAGAAGGCGCATCCCGAAGTCTTCAACATGCTGCTCCAGATCCTGGAGGACGGCCGGCTCGCCGACGCCAAGGGCAAGGCGGTGAACTTCGCCAACTGCATCGTGATCATGACCAGCAACATCGGCATCTCCAACCTCAAGGCCAACATGTCGATGGGCTTCCAGCCGTCGATCCCTGACGAGCGCAACGCCTCGTCAGAGCACGGCAAGATGCGCGACCAGATTATGGAGGAGCTGAAGCGGGCGTTCCGTCCTGAGTTCCTCAACCGGGTCGACGCGGTCGTCGTGTTCCACCGCCTTGACATGGCCCAGATGCGCAACATCGTCGACCTGATGCTCGCCAGGGTGGCGGTGCACCTGGCCGCCCAGGAGCTCAACTTCAACGTCAGCGATGCGGCCAAGGACAAGATCGTCGACGAGGGCTTCGACAAGGTGTACGGGGCCCGTCCCTTGCGGCGGGTGATCCAGCGCGTCATCGAGGACCCACTGTCAGAGGAGCTTCTGCGTCTCAAGCATGGCCCTGGTGACACCGTCCTGGTCGACCTCACCGACGGCGAGGTGAGGATGAACCTGGTGCCCAAGAGCAAGGAGAAGCGCGAGCGCAAGGACAAGGACAAGGTGGAAAAGGCCGAAGCCGCAACCGCGGGCACGCCACCTTCCGAGTAGCCGCCGCGCAACAAGGACACACGAAGATCCCCGTCGGGTGGGACGAGCGCGTCCTCGCTCTGCATGGCCATGTCCTGCAGAGCTCCGCGTGGGCCCGCGTGCAACGGCGACTTGACTACGACATCGTGTTCGGCGACGGCCCGGGCTGGTGCTGGTTCGCCGTGGTGGGCCGCGTGGGTCCGTTCCGCTACCTGTACCTGCCCTTTGGCCCGTCGCTGGACAGTCCGCAAACTCTTGCAGCCGCGATGGCAGACGTTCGCGAGCGGGCAAGGGGGATGGGCTGCGCCTTCGTGAGGTTCGAGCCGCGAACAGTGCCCAGCGAGCGTCTCGAGGCGCTCGGCGCCAGCCCGGCGCGCCGGCGACAGCACGACCACACCATGGTTCTGCGCATCGACGGTGATGAGGCCGTTTTGTGGCGCGGTGTCAAGAGCGGTCACCGGTCGGGCATCCGTGGCGCTCCGCGTCGCGCGCTTCGCGTCGAGTGCACAAGCGACCCCTCCCGGATGGGCGAGTTCGTGCGCATCCTCCGCGAGACTGAGCAGCGCGCCAGCTTCTTCACCCATGAACAGGGCTACTTCGACGCCGTGGCCGAGGAGATGCTGACAACAGGCGATGCGTCGTTGTACCTCGTACTCGAGGACCAGACCACACTGGCCGGGGCGTTGGTGTACGACTTCGGGGAGACGCGCTACTACCCGTTCGGCGCCAGCACGGCACGTGCACGCGAGCTGCAGGCCGCGCCCGCGCTGCTGTGGCGGACGATCCTCGACGCACGCGAGATGGGCAAGACGTGGTTCGACTTCTGGGGGGTGGCGCCCCCCGGCCATGAGGCGGACCACCCGTGGGCTGGGATCACCTACTTCAAAGGAGCCTTCGGTGCCCGGACCGAGAGCTACGCCGGCACCTGGGAGCTTCCCGCCCGCCCGCTGGCGGCCCGGCTCAGCTCTCTCGTGCAGTCGCTGCGGCGATGAGGCCGGCGACCGCTGGCGAGCGCGGTGTCTGGGACGACCTGGTCTGCGCCAATCCCGACGGCGGCCACTACCTCCAGTCGCGTGCGTGGGGAGAATTCAAGGCCGGGTGGGGATGGCAGCCGCACCACCTGGTGCACGAAAGCGATGGCCAGCCCATCGCGGTTCTCTTCCTTCGCCGCCACGTCGCCGGGTTCGGCGACCTCTGGTACGCGCCGAAAGGGCCCGGGGTCATCACCGCTCCGGCCCTCGCCGGCATGGTGCCGTGGCAGCCGCGACCGGCAGGCGCGTTCATCGTCAAGGTCGAGCCGGAGATACCGTCGAACGCCGACACCGCCGGCTGGCGCTCGCTCGGGCTCGTCAAGGCGCCGGGCGAGGTCCAGAGCAACCGCGCCACGATCATCGTCGACCTGCGTCCCGACGAGGACACGGTGCTGGCGTCCTTCAAACCGAAGACGCGCTACAACATCCGCCTGGCCGCGCGCCACGGCGTGACCGTTGTCAACGTCGTGCCCGACTCGGCGCACGCCCAGGTTCTCTACAGATTGCTCCGCGAGACCAACGCGCGCAACGGCATCGACGTGCGCCGTTTCGACTACTTCGCGGACGGCTGGACGCGGCAGGGGGCGCACGACCAGGGTCGCCTGTTCTTCGCCCTGCACGAGGGTGCGGTGCTCGCCGGGGCGTTCGTCGCGCACCTGGGGCGGCGGGGCTGGTACAAGGACGGCGGTTCCACGCGACGTGACCAGCAGCTGATGGCGCCGTACCTGCTTCAGTGGGAGATCATGCGCTGGCTGCGCGCCAGGGGCGTGGAGGACTACGACCTGGTGGCCGTGCCGCGCCCTAGCGAGCTGACGGCCACTCATCCCTTCGCTGGGCTTCACCGCTTCAAGAGCGGGTTCAACCAGGACGTCTCCGAGTACGTCGGCGCCTGGGATTGGCAGGTGAGGCCGGCTGCCGCTCGGGCCTGGAACCGCGTTGGCGAGCGCCTCGCGCGCCAGTGGGCTTCACGTGTTCACCGCGACTTCTATTACTAGCGTGCGGTTGGCACGCGGCGGCTGCTAGGTTCCTGCGCCGTGAAGGCCTCGCCCACACCCGACGGTTGGGACGCAGGAGTCATCGCGCTCGACGGTCACTTCCTGCAGAGCTCGTCGTGGGCGCGTGTGCAGGTGCGGCTCCGCAATCCCGTCATGGTCGGGGCGCAGCGCGATTGGTGCTGGCTCGGGGTGGTCAGGCGCGCCGGCCCCCTCCGCTACCTGTACCTGCCCTTCGGTCCGTCGCTCCGCAGCGAGGCCGCGCTCGCCGACGCGATCGACTCAGCCCGCCAGCGCGCGCAGCGCCTCGGCTGTGCCTTCGTGCGCTTCGAACCGAGCGCGGCCACGCCCGCGGTCATCGCTGAGACCGGCGCCCGGCAGGTGCGGTCACGCCAGTACCAGCACACCGTTGTCCTTCGGCTCGACGTCGACGAGGAGTCGCTCTGGCGCGGAGTGAACAGCGGGCATCGATCACGGATCAACGGCGCCGCCAAACGAGGCCTGCGCATCGAGCGGACCAATGACCCGTCGCGCATGCCGGAGTTCGTCACGCTGCTCCGCCAGACCGAGCAGCGCAACCGGTTCTTCTCCTTCGAGGACCCTTACTACTCCGCCATCGCCGACGAGCTCTTGCCCGGCGGTGAAGCGAGCCTCTACTTCGCCGTCGCAGATGGCCGAAGCGTGGCCGGTGCGCTGGTGTTCGACTTCGGCCCCACCCGCTACTACGCGTTCGGAGCAACCGACACGGCGTCGCGAAAGCTGATGCCTGCGCCGCCGCTCGTCTGGCAGTCGATCGTCGACGCGCGCAACGAGGGACGGGAGCGCTTCGACTTCTGGGGAGCGTCACCGCCCGGCGCCGGGCCCGACCATCCCTGGAGAGGGATCACCGACTTCAAGCGCGGTTTCGGCGCGGAGCCGGCGTCATTCGCCGGCACCTGGGAGGTCGCGGTGCGGGCCGTGGCAGCGGCGCTCTTCGGGCTGGCGCGCCGAGTGCGGCGCTGACCGCCCGGCCCTCGGACGTTGCGGTGGCCGGCCGGTCAGCCCACCCCGGTGCCAATGGGACAGCTCACCCCGGTGCCCTGGAGGCCGCAGTACCCGCCGGGGTTGGCGTAGAGGTACTGCTGGTGGTACGGCTCGGCGAAGTAGAAGGTGGGCGAGTCGACTACCTCGGTGCTGATCTCGCC
>CATPBU010000076.1 GCA_955652455.1 Candidatus Dormiibacterota bacterium | reverse complement strand
CGCTCGGCTTTCCGCTCGGTTTCTTTCCCTCGGGAATGTTCAGCGGCTTCGGCTCATATCTCGCTGAGCTCTATCCCACCCGCGCCCGCGGCGCCGGTCTCGGCTTCACCTACAACACCGGTCGCGGTCTCGGCGCGCTCTTCCCGTTCTTCATCGGCGTGGTGTCGGCGCCGCTCGGACTGGGTGTGGCGATCACGTTGGGTGCGTCAGCCTATGGTCTGTCCCTGCTGGCGCTGCTCGGGCTGCCGGAGACGAGCGGGATCGCATTGACCGACACGGGCGGGATCGACCCGGCCGGGCGCTGACCTCCGGCCCTCCCGCCGCTTCGCCTAGAGTCGCATGGCCACCGCCGTAGACAAGGTCGGCTCGAGTCCACAGTCGGGCCGGCGAGGCGCGCTGCAGCTGGGACCCGGACTCGGACCGGTGCTCTGCTGGGCGATCGTCTTCGCCGACATCGGGACGTCGGTGTACTACACGCCGGGAATCCTCTTTGGCCGAGTCGGCAACCACGCGGCCCTCTTCGTCGCACTGACCCTCGTTGTCTTCCTGCTGCTCACCATCAAGTACGCAGAGGTCAGCATCCGCTACCCGCAGGGCGGCGGCGTGGTGACCGTGGGCGCAGACGCCGCCAACAACCTCGTGGGCTTGGTCGGCGGTCTCCTGATCCTCGTCGACTACTTTCTGACCGCCTCGCTGAGCGCGCTCTCGGGACTGATCTACCTCACCGTGATCGCGCCCGACCTCAAGGGCACCGTCGTGGCGCTGACTGTGACCGCCCTCCTCCTGATCGCAGTTCTCAATTTGATGGGCATCAGCGCGAATGCCAAGATAACCGCGGTGGTCGCGGCGATCGCGATCTCGAGCCAACTGGCAGTGCTCATCGCGGTGCTGGTGCACGTGGGCATCGGCGGTGCGCTGGCGGCCGTTCCAAAGGCAGTGTCGGGACCTCGGATCTCCGGAGTCGGTCTGGTGACGGGCTACGCGGGCGCGTTCCTCGCATTCTCCGGATTGGAGAGCATCTCCCAACTGGCGCCGACGATGGCACCTCCGAATCGGCGCACCGCGCCGCGAGCGATGCTGCTGGTGGTGATTACTGTCGCGATCACCAGCCCACTGCTCACTCTCTGGTCCACGACGCTGCTCAACCCAAAGGGCAACGACCCCAATCAGCTCATCTCGCTGCTGGGAGGTTTCGCCGCCGGACCGCTGCTGCAATTCGAGGTGGCCGCATCGGCGGCGCTGCTTCTCGTGTTCGCCAGCAACACAGCGATCATCGGCTCATACCATGTCTTCTTGGCGTTATCGCGGATGCGGTTCTTGCCCGCGGCGCTGCAGACGAGGAATCGGTGGCGGAATACGCCCCATTGGGCGATCCTCACCGCAACCACCATACCCGTTGTGGTCATCCTCATCTCGAACGGCGACGTCGGCATCCTCGGCGACATGTATTCCTTCGGCCTGCTGGGTGCGTTCTCGGTCACCTGCGTTTGCCTGGACATAGTCCGTTGGCGGGAACGAGCCTCAGACCGCAGGCACGGCCACACGCACAGAACTGCGGGAACTGTGGGGACCTCCGTGCCGATGTTTGTCCTCGGCGTGGTCACCTCGCTCCTCGTGGTCACGGCATGGACCACCAATCTGGTGGCCAAGCCTCTGGCCACATTGTTCGGCGGCGCGGTCACCGCCGTCGGTCTGGCCGTCGCCGGTGCCACCTACTACGTGCGACAGCGGCGAGGTCTGCCGGGGCCTGTTCCAATCGCCCATCGCCTCGCGCAATCCTGGGTGAAATCGCCGCGCCTGCGGCACCCGGTGCTGGTGGTGCTCAGCGGAACAATCAAGCAGATCGAAGCGCTGGTGCACGCGGGAATCGATGCCGCCGCGCAGACTCCCCTGATCTTCGCCTACCTCGGTCCGGATCCGACGCACGGACGTCGTACGCGGATCCTCGAGATCGTCGATCCCTACCTCGAGGATGAGAACGCGCACCTGGCATTCACGGCCGCGCGACGGGTCACCGACGCGGCTCGACGGCGCGAAGTGCATGCCGTCTATGCGTCCGACAACGATCGCGGCGTGGCGATCTCGGAAATGCTCGACAGGCTCAATCCCAAGGAGATCATCGTGCTCAGCGACGACAAGGAGACGCTGCACTCCCTCGGCAAAGGGAGTCGCCGTCGCATGCAGCGCGACGGCGTGGCGATGATGCGGGTGGCGCGGGCATAGTATCCTGCCTCAGAGACTCGTAGGCCAAGTCGCTCGATGCTGGGGCAGAGTCTCACCGGCCTCGGCGCGAACAAAATCGAAAGAAGTAGCGGTAACGTGGCCGCGGGCAACCACCTTCCTCTCCGACGGCCCTACCTTCCAAAGCTCCGGCCGAATCTCGGCTGCTCCCGCGGAAATCATTCTGTTCAATGAAGACGGTCAGTGCGCTCGGCTCAATGGTCCGACGCGCGGACGTGTGCCGTTATGAGAGGGAAAGCTGGAGTGACCGACCACACTGACAGGCGCCGGCTTGAAGCCGCGCGCAAAGAGTTCGACGCCGACGTCATCTACCTCAACACCGCGACGCTGGGACTGCCACCCCGGCGCAGCTGGGACGCTCTTCAAGCAGCCTTGGCCGAATGGCGCGCTGGTGCTGCCAAGGCGCCTGACTATGACGCTCCCGTGACCAGCGCACGGCGGACCTACAGTGCACTTGTCGGCGTTGATCCGCAGTTGGTGGCGGTGGGCAGCCAGGTTTCCGTATTCGCGGGGCTCATTGCGGCTTCTCTACCCGATGGCGCTGTGGTGCTCACGGCTGCAGGAGATTTCACGAGCATCATATTTCCGTTTCATGTCCAACAGGCTCGCGGAATAGTCGTT
>CATPBU010000075.1 GCA_955652455.1 Candidatus Dormiibacterota bacterium | reverse complement strand
CGGCGTCGGCACGACGTCGCTCTCAAGCGTCTGCGCGAGCTGCAGCGACGCGGCACTTTCGGCGGTGACATGCGGTCGCTGACTCGGCTGAGCAGCGAACTGGAGAGACGTCTGTCCAGCCGTGGGGGTGACCCTGCGGACGTCGCCGGAACCCAACCCCTCGCGCAGTCCGATCTCCAGGACTTGGAGACCGAGGCCGAGCATGCCCGCCAGGCGGCTGTGGCCGCGTCAACAGCGGCGACGGCGCTGCGCGCCCGGCTCGGCGAGATGCGCGGGAACGTCCCTGCCCTCGCCGACCTGGAGGACGAGCGCGCCACGTGCACCGCCGCACGCGACCGCGGATTGGAGCAGCTGGCTGCGTTGCGGCGCGCCGCGGAACTGATCGAGCACGCGACCAAGAGCATCCACCACGACCTGGCGCCGCGGCTGGCAACCTCCGTGGCAGACCGCCTCGCCCTGCTCACCGAGGGCAGGTACAGCGCCGTCAACGTCGACGCTGCCCACTTCGAGGTGTCGCTGCTCGGACGTGATCGTCCCGACCTCGTTCCCCTCGAGCTGCTCTCGCATGGCACGCGTGACCAAGTGTCCCTGCTGTTGCGCCTCGCGCTCGCCGAAGTGCTCAGTGACGGCGGGGAGCCGGTGCCGCTGCTGCTCGACGAGCCGCTGCTCAGCGCTGATCCGCAGCGGCGCGAGACGGCCCTGCAGTTCCTCTGGAATCTCTCGGCGACCAACCAGGTGGTGTTGAGCACGTCGGACACGACGCTGGTCACCTCGCTGGCGGCGGTGTGCGACGATGACGACCCAGCGGTGGTGACCATGCCGACGCCGAACCAGACGTTTGAGACCACCGGACGCGCCGTAACAGCGACGACTGCGCGCCCTCTCTAGAGCAGGGCGGCGATCCTCGCCAGGCCCTGCAGCTCCGATGCGTCCTCGCTGAACAGGGGGATCCGCACCGCCTCCACGTCGCCGAGCCGCTCGAGCCGGCCGAGCTGGCGGAAGTCGCGCTCCGCGATCGCGTGAAGGTGGAGCCAGCCGTCGCCGATTCCGTGCAGCGCGTCGGACGACACGCGATGACCGAGCCGCTGACTCAGCCACCCAGGCAGTCTGTCGTCCTCGGCGAGCGCGTTCGCGGTGGCCAAGGCGGTGCGGCCGCGCAGGGAATCAGGCCAGGCGCGATTGACGACGACTCCACGCAGCGGCATCCGGTACTCGCGCAGCCGGGCACAGAAGTACTCGGCCTCGTGAAAGGGCGACGGCTCGAGCGTGGTGACGACGATGAACCCCACTCGCGAGCTGCGCAGAAGCTTGTAGACATCCCGGGCACGCTGCTGGACCCCGGAGTAGATCTTCTGGAGGTCAGTGACGAACTCGGCGACCTCGGTGAGGACATCCGCGCCGAGCAGCCGATCGGCCATGCGCAGGAACGGTCCGGTGGCGAGGTTGACGGCCCTGAACCCGAAACGGGATGGTCCCGATAGCCAGGTGAGCAAGCGCGCGCCGACGAAGTCGGTGAGCCGGTTGGGAGCCTCCAGGAAGTCGAGCGCATTGCGTGACGGCGGCGTATCGATGATCAGCGTGTCGTACTCCCCCGCCTCATGCAGCTCGTAGAGGGCTTCCATGGCCATGTACTCATGGGAACCGATGAAGGAGTCGCTGATCCCCTGGTAAAACCTGTTGGTGAGGATGCGCTGCGCGTCGCGGCGCGTCGGTGCCAGCTTGGTCACCATGCGATCGAAGGTCGACTTCATGTCAAGCATGGCGGCAACAAGCTCACCCTCGACCTCGATGCCGGCGCGGCGCAACCTGGCTCGTGACACCGGGACCGGCTCGGTGCCGATCTCAGGGAGGCCGAGCGCGGTGGCAAGCCGCCGAGCCGGGTCGACGGTGAGGACCAGGACCCTTCGGTCATCCTGCTGGGCCAGGGCGATACCCAGCGCGGCGCTGACGGTCGTCTTGCCGACGCCGCCACTGCCGCAGCACAAGATCACCTCGAGGTTCTCGACCTGGCTCACCAGGCTGTCGCGGCCGGTGGCGCGGGCGGAGGTCACGCTGCGCCTACCATCTGCTCGGCGAGTGCGCCGGCGACCGCACGCGACGTGGCGAGACCGTGGCGGGTGGCCATCAGGGGCACTTCGACGACCGGAACGCCGATCTCAGCGCGCAGGCGGCGCGCCTGCACCTCGCCTGACTTGTGCAACCGCTCCCCAAGCTCAAGGTCGGCTCCGATGCTGGCCACCCCCGGCACCCGAGCTCTGATCTCGGCGTCGCCGGTTGCGAGGTCGGCGAGCAGCCGACGCGAAGCCGGTGACAGAGGTGCCCGCATCATCCGGTTGAGCACGCATCCCCCGACGTGGATGCCGCGCTCCTTGACGATGTCCGCATAGAGCTCGAGGGTCTCGACCACCGGCATCTCCTCGGGGAGCGCGGTGAGCACGACCGCGGTCCGCCTGGCATCGGAGATGACTCCGTCGATCCACTCCACCTGGCTGCGGATCATGCCGCCACGCACCAGGGCGGCCAGGGACCGTGCGGCGTTCAGCTGCGAGAGCACGTGGCCGGTGGCGCTGCAGTCCACGACGATCAGGTCCCACGTTGGTGACCCGTCGTGGTCACGCTTGCGCTCCTCGAACGCCACCTTGCCGACGACGAGCATGTCGCGCGGACCGGGCACGGCTGTGGCGATGAAGTCGAAGACCTTCGCGAGTGGCGTGGCGCGCGCCAACCGCGGCACCTTGAAAAACGCGTTCAGGTATTCCTGGAAGGATTCCTGGGGGTGCAGGGCGAGGAAGCAGATGTTGGGCTGGGCCAGCTCCGGTTTGAAACCGGCGCCCTTCGAGCCGAGCGCCGTCGCCAGGTCGCCCTTGGGTTCCACCTCGATCCCCAGCACCTGCTTTCCCGCCCGGGCGGCGAGCAGCGCGATGGCCGCGGCGACGGTTGTCTTCCCGGTCCCACCCTTGCCGGCCACGAAGATGATCCGCTTCGCCAGGAGGTCCTCGAGCCTGCCCGTAGCGGACTTGACGGTGCGGCGCCTAGGCGGCAGGGGTGGCGGCCTCGAGCACCGCGGCGGCATGGCCGGCGGGCTTGACCGCGCGCCACTCCTGCTCGATCTCGGCCGAGCGACCGACCAGGAACGTGCTCCGCTCCACCCCTTGGTACGTCCGCCCGTACATCGACTTGTCGACCCAGAGGTCCAGTGCTCCGATGAGCACGTGATCGGGGTCGCTGATCAGCGGGATGCCGAGCTCGCACTTGGCAGCGAATCTATCGTGGCTCTTGGCCGAATCCGGTGACACGCCGTAGACGTCGATCCCGGCGGCGCGGAAGCCGTCGAGCAGGGCTGTGAATTCGCGGCCTTCGAGGGTGCAGCCGGGAGTGTCGTCCTTGGGGTAGAAGTACAGGACGGTACGGCGTCCCAGCAGTTCGTCGCGTCGCAACCGGCCCCCGCCGCTCAGCGCCAGCTCAAAGTCGGGCAGCGCTGACCTGGTGCCCATGTCCATCTCCTCCGTGCCCGAACCGCCGCGCTCACCGACCGTGGTCAGTCTAGTGTCGAGGTGGTCGGCGAGGCTGTGACGGCCGCTGCCTATACTCGGCACCCGATGGCCAGCCGGACTCCACGACGCGGTCGCCGCCCCAGCACGAGGGACACGCCGGCGGTCCCGGCGGCTGTGGTCCAGGCGGCCGAGTTGGTCATCAATGCAACGCCGCCGGCAGCGGCGCGCCGCACCGCGACCGGACTCCTGCTCCGATTCATCTCCTGCGGTGTGCTGGCGCTGAGCTTCGGCGCCATCTGGCGCCTCACCCTGGCGCCAGCGGTCATCGGTCCGGCGAGCGCGTTCGCGGGAATCTTCTTCCTGCTGCTCGGCTTCATCGCGGGCGGGATCATCTGGTACCTTCGTGACGCGCGTCGGCGTAGCTCGGACCCGGGTTCGGTGAGTGATGAGCGGTTGGTGTTCTCGTTCATCGTCTTCGCCGTGATGCCGTTCGCGGTGCTGCTGCTCGTCGGCATGGTCTGGTTGATCGCCCTCCTGATCGGCGCGCCCTGAGGATCGAAAGGCTAGTTCAGGGCAGCTCGGAGGCGGCCGGTCACCTCCTCGACAGCCAGCCGATCGGACGCGTCCGTTGGCGCTCGGTCGAGGTACTGCCGCAGGTCGGACAGCGCGGCGCCATTCTGACCTGCCCGCCAGAGCAGCAGACCACGATCACGCCGCTCGCAGGGCGCGTCGGGGAGCAGGGCAACACACCTGTCGGCGGCACGGATCGCCATGTCCCACCGCTGCATCGACGAGTAGCAGCCGCGCAGGTTACGGGACATGCGAACCAGCATCACCCGCGAGCTGGCCGGCTCGAGCCACGACGACTGCAACACGGCCGGCTCGCTGCCGGTCGCCGCGCCGACGAGGCGGCGCGCCGCCTGCTCATCGAGAACGTCACCGTCGGAGGGTTCAGCGAGAACACCGTCGACGCGGACACCGAAATGACCGGGCAGGCCAATTCCCTCGACGTCGAGTCCCGCCCGGCGGCCGACGGCGATCCATACCGCGGCGCAGCTGATGGGGATTCCGGCGCCGCGCTGCAGCACTGTGTGCAGGTAATGGGCGCGGGGATCGCCGCCGCCGCTGCGACGCAGCCCGACACGTTCGCGGAGAAGGGCGTGGATGATCGCAATCGCATCGGCACCACGGCTGCCGTTGAGCCGCGTGCTGACCGCTGCGGCAAGTTCGTCGAGCACGCGCAGCGCACCGTCCACGTCAACCTCCGTGCAGTCCTCGGCGGCGAGCCAGAGGGCTCCCTCGGCGATATCGCCGCGTGGGTTGCCGGCGCAGGCGAGAAGGGCACGGCGCGGATCCGGTTCCATGAGGGCGCAATGATGCGCCGTCACGCACCCCTGCTCGCAGCCGTTCGCAGGAGGGTTACACCGCAACCGTTGTTAGACTGGGTCGATGCTCCTTGAGGAGATCTCCGGCCCGGAGGATTTGCGGGCCCTGGGCTACACCGACCTGGACCGACTCTGCGCCGAGATCCGAGAACGGCTGATCAGCGCGGTCGCCCGTACCGGCGGTCACCTCGGCCCCAACTTGGGCGTCGTCGAGCTCACGGTCGCGATGCACCGAGTGTTCGACTCACCGCGCGACAGCATCGTCTTCGACACCGGCCACCAGGCGTACATCCACAAGATGCTCACCGGCCGTGCCGATCTCTTTGACACGCTGCGCCAGCACGGTGGCATGAGCGGCTATCCGTCCCGTTCGGAGTCGGAGCACGACATCGTCGAGAACTCGCACGCTTCTACCGGACTCAGCTATGCACTGGCCCTGGCGACGGCAAGGGAGTTACGCGGCGGTGGCGGCAAGGTCGTCTGCGTCATCGGCGACGGCGCGCTGACGGGTGGGATGGCGTACGAGGCGCTCAACAACATCGGCCAGCGCCAGCCCGAGATGATCATCATCCTCAACGACAACGGCCGCTCGTATGCCCCAACCGTTGGTGGCATCGCTGAGAACCTCGGCCAGCTCCGCCTGTCACCTAAATACGAACGGGCCAAGACCGCCGCCGGTCAGACCCTGCGCCAACTCCCCGTCGTCGGTCAGTCCGCGTATGGTGCGGCCAAGCGCATGAAGGACTCACTGAAGCAGTTGGTGAGCCCCATCTCGATCTTCGAGACGCTTGGATTGAAATACGGCGGCCCGATCGACGGCCACGACGTGCGCGCGCTGGAGAAGGCGATGCGCGACGCGGCCAGCTTCCACGGCCCAGTGGTGATCCATGTCGTCACCGACAAGGGCCACGGCTACGCGCCGGCTGTCGACGATTCTGTCGACAAGTTCCATGGTGTGTCGAGCTTCGACCCCAGCAGCGGGAGCTTCTCGAGCAAGCCGCCGGCGTGGACCGACGTCTTCGGGGAGGCGCTGCTCGAGGCGGCTGAGGACGATGACCGCATCGTGGCGATTACTGCTGCGATGGCGTCGTCGACGGGGCTGCTGCCGTTCGCTGCACGCTTCCCCGAGCGATTTTTCGACGTCGGCATCGCCGAACAACACGCGGTCACCTTCGCGGCTGGGCTGGCCATGCAAGGACTCCGGCCGGTTGTGTGCATCTACTCCACGTTCCTGCAGCGCGCGTTCGACCAGGTTGCCTGCGACGTTGCCCTGCACAAACTGCCCGTGACGTTCGTGCTCGATCGCGCCGGGATCACAGGTGACGACGGCGCTTCCCACCACGGCATGCTCGACCTTGCCTACCTGCGCGTGATCCCGGGGATGACGGTCACCGCCCCGAGCTCACCGGACGAGCTGCGCATCCTACTGGCGACGGCGCTGTCGCACGACGGCCCGTTTGCGCTGCGCTATCCGCGGGGCGCGGCGCCGCATGCGGGATCGGTGCCGATGCGCCCCCTGCCAGCGCCCACGATGAGTGTCGTCCGCAACGGCGATGACATCGCCCTGCTCGCGGTTGGCAAGATGGTCGCCGTCGCCGCCGCAGCGGCGGAGGTGCTGAGCGCTGAGGGAACCTCATGCACGGTTGTGGACGCACGGTTCATCAAACCACTCGACCCGGCGATGGCTGAGCTCGTAGCGCGCCATCCAGCGGCGCTGACCATCGAGGACGGCACCGTCATCGGGGGCTTCGGCGACGCGGTGCTCGAGGCGCTTGCTGAGGCGGGTGTCGCGGTACCGATCCGGCGCCTGGGGCTGCCTGACAGCTTCATCGAACATGGAGCGCAACCACTGCTGCTGCACAGGTTTTCGCTCGACGTCGACGGCGTCACCGGCGCGGTACGGGAGACGCTCCGCGGCCGGCGGCCCAGCGTGCTGGCCGGGTAGCAGGGTGGCCCACGAGGAGACGATCGACTTCCTCCGCAACAACCACCGAGCGGTGCTGGCGACCCATCGCCGGGACGGCGGCATCCAGCAATCACCCGTCGTCGCTGCGGTCGATGCCGATCAGCGCGTGGTCATAAGCAGCCGTGCTGGGGCGATCAAGACGCTGAACCTCCGCCGCAATCCCCGGGCCAGCCTGTGCGTGATGAACAACGGCTTCTTCGGCGAGTGGCACAGCGTCGATGGACCGGTGGAGATCGTCGAGCTCCCGCAGGCCATGGAACCCCTGGTCGACTACTACCGACGGGTCTCCGGCGAGCATCCCGATTGGGACGAGTATCGCTCCGCGATGGAGAGCGAACGCCGCGTGTTGCTGCGGCTCACCGTCGAGCGCAGCGGCCCCCGCGTCGAGGGCTAGCCGACCTGCGGCGACCCTTCGGTGGCCAGATGCGACGACAGCAATCGGAAGCGCTCGCACACGATCAGCGTGTTGTCGGTGATCTCCCGCTTCGCCCAGAACCGCAGGTGGGCAGCGCGCCAATCCGCCAGCGATGTGAATCCCTCGCCCTCGTCGATGGCAAACTGGAGATCGACGTCGACGACGGCCCGTACTGAAACGCCGGTCGTCTCCACCACGCCGAGCGGTTCGTCTGCGTACCCGACAAGGATGCAGCGCTCCCCGACTCGGGGAAGCGGCTCGCGTGTGTGGGGGTCGTACTCAACCCGGAGACTGGCCGTCGCCGTCTTTTCGTGCCGCAGGACGGCATCGACCAGCCGACGGCGCAGGTCGGTGCCCGCGAACCCGAGCTCAAACGGCCGCAGCTGGGTCGGCGGGTCGTGGCCGGCACGCTCGCTGTTCACCATTGACATGCTCCCATTCGCCGCCGGTCACGATCCCGCGAGCGCTTGGCGCAGAGGATCGCCGCACTCGGGGGGAGTCACCTCGCCCACGGCGACATCATCGCAGCCCACCCACGACGCCGCCGTGCGGAGAGCTTGTGCCATCGCGTCGACAGCGCGCGGCTCCAGCGACACCTGCCGCGCCCGTAACACCGCGCCATCGCGCTTGGGGTCAACGCGACCACGCAGCTTTCCACCAGCGAGCAGCGGCATCACGAAGTAGCCGTGCTCACGTTTGGCTGCGGGCGTGTACGCCTCGAGTCGATGGCGGAAACCGAACAGGCGCTCAGTTCGACGCCGGTGCCAGATGAGCGAGTCAAAGGGCGACAGAAGCACCGGGTGATGGCGCACGGCCGACGGGTCGCCATCCAGAGCTGACGGGTCTGCCCAGGTGGGTCTGGTCCAGCCCCGGACGACGACGCGTACCAGGCCGGCGGCTTCGGCCGCTGGGTTGATCGCGGCCATCGGTAGGCGGAAATAATCGGCGAGATCGTCGTCGGTGGCCACCCCCAGATGCGCCGCCGCCCGGGAGACGAGACCTGCGAAGCAGGCCGCGTCGTCAAGTTCCACGGCCAGTAGCCGGTCCGGTATGGCGCGTTCGGTCAGGGTATAGACGCGACGGAAGCCACGTCGTTCTACGCAGGCAACCTCCCCTCGAGCCAGCAACTGCTCGACCGCGGTCTTGACTGGAGTCCATTCCCACCACCCGGGCGTGATCCTGGCGCCTCCGAGATCGGCGGTCGTCATCGAGCCGAGGTCACGCAGACGGGACAGGATCCCTTCCTGTTCGCGGGTTCGTGCCGGCCATCGGCCGGCAAAGCGACGGCGGCGCCACGCGAACATCGATGGATTCGGCACCGCGGATCCCGCCGAAACGTCGAACCTCAACTTTGGCAAGCGGATCGGCGACGGCACGACCTACGCGGTGGAGCGCATGACCGGCGCGTACCAGGCGAGCACGCTGTTCGAGACCGTCAAGGAGATCGACAGGGCGCTGGAGCTGCTTGAGGCCGGCGAGTACGGCCGGTGCACCTCGTGCGGTCAGCAGATTCCGCAAGAACGCCTGGCCGCGCTCCCGTGGGCCGCCCTCTGCGTGCCCTGCCGCGGCGCTCGACCCAGACTGCCCTAAGTGTCTACTTGCGGCGCCGCTCCGAGAGCGGATGAGCCGACGGGCGGCGGATCCGTGCGTGGGTTCGACGCTGGGCGACGCTTGCCGTCAGCAGGGCGGCAACGGCACCGCACCAGTCAGCTTCCTCGTCGACCTGTCCCTCCGCGGTGGAGGCGTCCACAAGGCCACCGTATGACATCACGGCGGGCTGATCGAGGAGATCGATGGGAACTGCCATTGGACTGGGCCCTCCTCCTGGTGTCGGGTGGTGGGTACCGGCCCACCCTAGGGGCGCCCGCGTCGCAAATGCAAACTCCGCGGACGCCGCGCCCACGTCAACCGTCACGGGGTGAGAAGCTGGGGTTAAGGCCCCAGCTTCTCTTCACGCGTCGTACTGCGTGCGCCGCCGTCGCTCCGTCGGGGCGAGACATCCGTCTCGCCCCTCCTCCACTAGGCG
>CATPBU010000074.1 GCA_955652455.1 Candidatus Dormiibacterota bacterium | reverse complement strand
TGCCGAGACAGAGCGACTCAGGAACCGACGAACTCTCGATTGACAGCGCCGTCGTGCGGGAGCTCGTTGTCGGGTTCGTCCGCAATGAGGTGCGCAAGGTCGGCTTCGAGCGCGTCGTCGTCGGGCTCTCTGGTGGCATCGACTCGGCGCTGAGCGCGGCGATCGCGTGCGCAGCCCTCGGCCCGGAGAACGTCGTGCCGGTGCTGATGCCATACCGCACCTCCTCGTCCGCGTCGGAGGCCGACGCGCGAGCCGTGTGCCTACACCTGGGCATGACGGCGACGCTGGTCGACATCTCGGCGCAGATCGACGCCTACTTCGAGCGCTTCCCCGACGCCGACCGCGGCCGTCGCGGCAACAAGATGGCGCGCGAGCGGATGACCATCCTGTACGACATGTCCTGGGCGCACCACGCACTGGTCGTCGGCACCAGCAACAAGACTGAACTTCTGCTCGGCTACGGCACCGTGTTCGGTGACATGGCGAGCGCCCTCAACCCGCTCGGTGACCTGTACAAGACACAGATCTTCGCGCTCGCCCGTGCCATGAGCCTGCCCGCGACGGTCATCGACAAGGCGCCCAGCGCCGACCTCTGGGAGGGGCAGTCCGACGAGCAGGATCTCGGCTTCGGCTACGCGATCGTCGACTCGCTGCTCTATTACATGGTCGACGAGCGGCGGACGCGTGCGGAGCTGCGCGCGCTGGGCTTCGAGGACGTGTTCATCGAGGACGTCGGCCGCCGGGTGCGGGTCAGCCAGTACAAGCGGCGTCCGCCGATCATCGCCAAGCTCTCGGCGCGCACCATCGACCGCGATTTCCGCTATCCGAGGGATTGGGGTACTTGACGGATCCCGGGCCGGGGCGGCTGTACGTCGTCGCCACGCCGATCGGCAACCTCGAGGACATCACTCTGCGGGCGCTGAGGGTGCTGCGCGAGTGCGACGCGGTGGTCGCCGAGGACACCAGGCGAACGCGCCAGCTGCTCGCCGCCCACGGCATCTCCCGCCCTCTGCTCTCGCTGCCGGCCCATGACGAGCGACGGCGCGTCCCCGCGCTGGTCCAACGGCTTGCGAACGGGGAAACGCTGGCGCTCTGCACCGACGCCGGCACACCGGTGATGAGCGATCCAGGCGCCCCGCTGGTGGCCGCGGCGCGCGCGGCAGACGTGGACGTGGTACCGATCCCGGGCGCGTCGGCGGTCACCACGGCCGTTGCCGGCAGCGGGTTGCGTGGCGACCGCGTTTGCTTCCTTGGCTTTCTGCCGCGCAGCCCCGGCAAGCTGCGCCGTGCGGTTGAGGCCGGGCTCATGCTCGAGGGCACGGTGGCCTTCTACGAGTCGCCGCTCCGCCTGGCGCGGACGCTGGCGCTCATCGCTCCGAGCTGCGGCGAGCGTCCGGTGGTGGTCGCCAGGGAATTGACTAAAGTGCATGAGACTTTCCACACGGGCACGGCCGCGGCGCTGGCGGAAGCGTTTGCCGCTCACCCGCCTCGGGGCGAGTGCACCGTCCTCATCGGAGCCAGCTGACGTGACCCGACCGGCGCACACGTTCTACGTCACCGCGGCGATCGACTACGTCAATGGCGATCCGCATCTCGGCCATGCCTACGAGAAGATCGGCTGCGACGTGCTCGCCCGCCATCGGCGTTTGCGTGGCGACGACGTTCGCTTCACGGTGGGCAGCGATGAGCACAGCCAGTCAGTTGAGCGCGCTGCACGCGCCGAGGGCATGGCCCCGGAGGACTTCTCGACCCGTCAGGTCGAGGTGTTCACCGCGATGATGCGAGCCTTCGACATCGAGCCGACGCAATTCGTGCGCACCAGTGGCGATGCCAACCGTCGCACCTCGGAAACGCTGTGGCGCGCGGTCGCCGAGAGCGGCCACATCTACAAGGATTGGTACCGCGCCTGGTTCTGCCCGTCATGCGAGCAGTTCTACACGGAGAAGGAAATCGTGGCCGGGATGTGCCCGGTGCACGAGACCCCGGTTGAGTGGGTCGAGGAGCAGAACTGGTTCTTCGCCCTGAGCAAGTTCGAGGACCGGCTGCTCGACCTGTACGAACAGCACCCGGGATTCGTGGTGCCCGAGACACGCCGCAATGAGATGCTCAACGTGATCCGCGGTGGCCTGACCGACATCAGCATCTCGCGCGGGTTCTCGCAGTGGGGCATCCCGGTGCCGGGTGACGAGTCGCAGGTCATCTGGGTGTGGTTCGACGCCCTGCCGGCCTACCTCACCGGCGTCGGCTACCCCGACAACGACGAGGAGTTCTCGCGCTTCTGGCCCGCGGACGTGCACGTCATCGGCAAGGACATCACCCGCTTCCATGCATTGGTCTGGCCCGCCATGCTCATGGCCGCCGGCCTGGCAGTGCCTCGCAAGGTGCACGCCCACGGCTTCGTCACCCTCGACGGGGAGAAGATGAGCAAGAGCCGCGGCATCTTCGTCGAGCCCGTTCAGCTGGTCGAGCGCTTCGGCAGCGACGCGGTGCGCTGGGTGCTGCTCAGCGAGGTGCCGTTCGACCGCGACGGCGACTTCTCCATGAGCAACTTCGTCGACCGCTACAACGCCGACCTTGCCAACGACTACGGCAACCTCGTCTCGCGCACCACCAAGATGGTGCAGCGCTACTTCGCGGGTCGCGTCCCGCCGCAGGGACAGCACCAGCCGATCGACGACGACTTGCGCAGCACGGCCGCGCGCATCCTGCCCGTGTACGACGCCGCTCTGGACGAGCTTCGGTTCAGCGAGGCCCTGGCGGCGGCGATGCAGCTGGTGGGTCGTGCCAACAAGTACATCGAGGAGACCGCCCCCTGGACCCTGCATCGCAACAATGACCCGCGGCTGGGCACGGTGTGCGCGGAGTTGCTCGAGGCGATCCGGGTGTCGACGATGCTGCTCCATCCCTTCATCCCACGGGCAACGTCGCGCGTCGCGCAGGAGATGGCGCTGACTCTCGACGGCAACCTCAGCGACGAGTTGCGGGCGTGGCCACGCCTGACTGTGGGGGCGGAGATCACCGTTGGGGAGATCCTCTTCCCACGACTGGATCGCGAGGCCGTCCTCGGCGCCGAATGACCGACCAGGCACTCCCGGCGCCGCTGGTGGACACCCACTGCCACCTGGTGCTGCTCGAGGAGCGCGGGCTCCTCGAGGCGGCATTCGAGAGTGCCGCCGCAGCCGGGGTGACGCAGATCGTCAGCGTTGGTCTCAACGTCGAGGACTCCGACCGCAATCGTGTCATCGCCGAGGCACACGACAACGTCTGGTACACAGTCGGCTGGCATCCCCATGAACCGCTGGCGCCGGACGGCGCCCAGCTGCGTGCGCTCGACGAGCTCCTGCGCCACCCGAGGGCGGTTGCGGTGGGGGAGATCGGCCTCGACCTCTTCTTTCGACCCGGCTACCACGACACTCCACTGGATGAACAGCTGCGAGCGATGCACGCTATGCTCGACCTTGCCGACGCACACGGCAAACCGGTTGTGGTCCACGATCGTGACGCTCACGCCGACGTGCTCGCCACCATCCGCGCGCATCGAGAGGTCCGCGGCGTGATGCACTGCTTCAGCGGGGATGCCGCCTTCGCTCAGGAGTGTGTGGCGGCCGGTTATGCCATCTCGTTCTCGGGAATCGTCACCTTCCCCCGGAGCGAGCCGATCCAGGCGGCGGCGGCCGCGGTCGCCGACTGCGACTACGTTGTCGAGACCGACTCGCCGTTCCTCGCACCGGTTCCGCACCGCGGCCGGCCCAACCTGCCCGGGTACGTCGCCGCCACCGCGAGGGCGGTGGCGCGACTGCGTCAGGTGGGGGAGGACGAGGCCCGTGCCCAGAGCACCGCGACCGCCCGCCACCTCTTCAACCTGCCCGTGCCGGCGTCGTGACCGACCGGCCCACCTCTCCGACGCCGGATCTCACCGACGCCGACACCCTGCACGCGGTGGCGCGCCGTGCCGGGCTGGTCGCCAAGCACAGGCTCGGCCAGAACTTCCTGGTCGACCGTGAGGTCCTCGACGACATCGTGGCCGCCCTGGCACCGGCGGCAGACGAGGATGTCCTCGAGGTGGGTCCGGGCATCGGCACGCTGACGGGGGAGCTGGCGACGCGCGCACGCCGCGTCGTCGCCGTCGACATCGACGAGCGGTGCGTGCAGGCCACCCGGGCGACCCAGCGCGGCCGCGCCAATGTCGAGGTGGTGCATGCGGATGCGCTCACTGTCGAGCCGACTTCGCTGGGGATGCGCGACGGCTGGGTCGCCGCCGGCAACATCCCCTACAGCATCACCACCCCGCTGCTGACCCGCCTGTTTGAGATGGGGTCGCCACCGCGGCGCGCCGTTTTCCTGGTCCAGCGTGAGGTCGCGGCGCGGCTGGCTGCGGAGTCCGGCGGCTGGAGTCTGGCCACCGTGGCGGTGAGAAGCGTGGCCACGGTGGATCGCCTCCGCGACGTGTCACCTGGTAGCTTCGACCCGGCCCCCGCGGTGCATTCGAGCCTGATCCGCCTGCGACCCGCGTCATTGCTGAGCCCGGACGACCGCGCCGCCGTCCTCGACATCGCCAGGTCGACGTTCCAGATGCGCCGCAAGACGCTCCGCCACGGGATCACCCACGCCGCCGGCGGTGACGAACCCCGTGGCCTGGCCTGGCTCGCGGCCGCCGGCATCGACCCCAGCCGCCGCCCGGGCACGCTCGACATCGACGAATGGCGCCGTATCGCCCTGTGCGCCCGTACCCTTGACGGCAAGCAGTGACCGAACCGAGCATCTCCTTCCAGCCCGGCGACGAGGTTGCGCCACCAGCGTCTCGCCGGCTCCACACCGCGCGGGCAGCGGTGCCGCCGCCACTCGAGGAGCGTCAGGGCCTCCGGGCGGTGATCTCACGTCCCGACTTCAGGAAGCTGTGGTTGGCCCAGGCGGCGAGTCAGTTGGCCGACAAGTTCCTGATGTTCACGCTGCTCATCGTCGTCTTCGACCTGAGCAGCAAGGCCTCGATCCAGTCGGTGCTGATGATCGCCTACACGCTGCCGTCGGTTTTCCTCAGCGCACCCGCGGGGGTGATTGCCG
>CATPBU010000073.1 GCA_955652455.1 Candidatus Dormiibacterota bacterium | reverse complement strand
TGCAGCAGGTCGGTCTTCAGCTGATGCCGTTCAAGAGCGGCCACATGCATCTGGGGCGCGAACATCTCCCAGCGGCCTTTGCCCATCGCCTTGGCTTTGTACATCGCCATGTCGGCGTTGCGAAGCATCTCCTCTGCAGTGATGCTGCCGCCGAGCGCCGTCGCGATGCCGACGCTGCCGCGCATCGCCACCTCACCATCGGCGAGGACCATCGGCACGCCGATCGCCTCGACGACCCGTTCAGCGATGCTCACCGCATCGGTCTCGCGAGCGGTCGTCTCGAGCAGGACCGCGAACTCGTCGCCACCCAGGCGCGCCGCCGTGTCAGATGGGCGGAGCAGCAGCCGCAGCCGGTTGGCCACTTCGACGAGCACCTGGTCGCCAGCGGCGTGACCGACACCGTCGTTGAGGTTCTTGAAGTCGTCGAGATCGAGGAACAACACTGCGATGGGACGCTGCTCACGGGCCGCACGCTCGATCGCGTGTGAGACTCGCTCATGGAACAGCACGCGGTTGGCGAGGCCGGTCAGCGGGTCGTGGAACGCCTGGTGCTCCAGCTCCTCCTGCAGCTCGGTGAGGCGAGCGAGCGACCGCTCCAACTGGCCATTCTGCAGGGAGATGCTCAGTTGCGCAGCCAGCGCCTCGAGCTGTCGCAGGTCTTCGCGGTCAAAGGTCGCTACCCCGCCCAGCCGCCCGGCGATGATGACAGCGCCGATCACCCGGGTCTCGCCAACGAGAGCGCACACCATCGCATCGCTCGCCCGGCGCGCCACGAGAAACGCCAGCGCGTCAACGTCGGCGCTGCGCACGTGCAGGAGCCGCCCTCGCTGATCGCCGAGATGCATGAGCAGCGCGCTCTCGACTGGATCGACGAGGACTGGATGCAGCACGGTCTCGGTCTGGTCGCTCCGCACCACGGTACGGAGCGCCTGCTCGCCGTCGTCGGTGGAGAACAGCAGGAGCTCAGCGGTTTCGGCTCGAAGGCTGGCGCGCGTGTGGCGGAGGACGTCGATGACCGTGGTGTCCATCTCGGTGGAGCGGCTCATGAGGCGCCCAGCCTCGTAGAGGAACTCCATGCGTTCATGGCGGCGGCGCTCGCGCATCTGGGCGCGGTAGGCAACACCGAGCAGTGCCGCGGGCAGCGTCAGCAGCAGCGTCGAGACCGGACGATCGCGGATCAGCACCGCAGCGAGCAGGCCCAGGCTGGTGTTGGCAAGGGCACCCATGATGGTGAAGATCACGAGGCCGCGCCAGCGAGTCAGCCTGAAATCGCCTTCGGAAAGGGAGATGGCCGCAACGATGCTGGCGACGCCCATCGCCGACACAAGCGCGCCGGCGGCAAAGATCGCAGTCCAGCTGTGGAGCGCGGTTGGGTCCGGAGAGCCGTTGAGCGCGCGGAACACGATGATTGCGACGCAGGTCTCGAGCGTGAAGTGAGCGAGGTTGAAGACCAGCTTGAGCAGGCTCTGGCGCCGCACCACCACCAGCGCCAGCCCGATGCCGCACACCTGGGTGATCAGCAGCTGGTTCGGATCGAGGAAGAGCAGGCCGAGGACATAGCAGATCTCGGTGAGGGAGAAGGAGTAGGCACTGCGCCCGAAATGGACGTGGAGGACCCAGGCCTCGCCGAGGAAGAACAGGCCACCCAGGCACCACCACGGTATGCCGAGTTGCGGGGTCTCCGGTTGGTGGCCTCGAATGGCAAACGTCCAGAGGAGCAGAGCCGCAACTGCCAGCGTCGCGTTGAGCCACCACACGTTGCTCGGTGGCCCGAGGACTCGCCGAGCGCGCCGTGCCGGGGGCGCAAGCCGCGGCCCCACGGGCGTGGCCACGGCGACGCTCGCGTGTCCAGGCACCGCGGTTAGCTCCATATTTCCCGTGACCAGGAGGCGCTCGTGTAGTCGCTGCCGGACCAGGACGCGCTGGACCAGGACGCGCTGGACCACGAGGCGCTGATCCAGCCGGCGGCTGACCAGGTGTGGCTCCACCAACGGGGATCGAAGCAGTCTTGACCAGTCCACAGTCGCTGATGCCAGTCGCTGCTGGACTGCCAGGCGGTCCCCGCCCATGACCTGCCGTGCCAGCGGCCGCGCAGCCAATCGCTGTCGAGCGATGTGCGCGATCCTGCCTCACTCTGGGCCACGTCCTGGCCGCTCATGCGGTTGCCGAACACGTCCTGCTCGCCGTTGGGCGTGACGCCGTTCCGGCTGAGCTGGGCGGTGCCGCGTGACCCGTCGATGCTGCCGAGGCCCGTGGACAGGGTGTTGGATTGCGTGCCGTCGGGAACGCCTTGGGAGAGAGCGGCGGCCAGGTTGAGCTCGCCACCCCCCTGAGCGTACGAAGCGCCGTTGACCGGTGTCGCGCTGGCCACCAGCAGTGCCTTGACCTGGTCCGGAGTGATTCCCGGGTGTTGCTCGATCAGCAGTGCGGCGGCCCCGGACGCGATCGCGGTTGCCTGAGAGGTTCCGCTGCCGCGGAAGAAGCGGCTGTCGATGAGGCCGGTCGAGCCGTACGTCTGATCGATGTACGAGCCCGGGTCGCGGAGGCTCTGAATGTGTGAGCCGGGAGCGACGAGGTCGGCATTCCTGGTCGCCGTCGACAGGGCGCTGGAGAAGGCTGCGACGGAGTCGGCGGCGAGCGCCTGGTCGGTTGCTGCGGGTGCAGTGGCTGCGCCCACGGCCAGGATCGTGGGGTCGTATGCCGGGTCGTTGAGGGCGGTCCCGTCGCCATGGTTGCCGGCGGCGGCCACCACCACGATCCCGGCGCGCCACGCCGCCTCGGTCGCATACGCGAGCGGATCCACGGCGTAGTCCTGGGTTGCATCGGTGCCGTAGGAGAGATTGAGCACCCGGATGTTCATCCCGTGGTCATTGCGATGGCGCACGACCCAATCGATGGCCACGAGGATCTGCGAGACGTCCGTGTTTCCGAGTGCGTCGGCGACCTTCAGGCTCACGATGCGCGCGTCCGGAGCGATGCCGAGGAAGTCCGTCGTATTGCCCGCATACGGGGCGGTGGCAGCGTCGTCGCGTCCGGCGATGATGCCGGCCATGTGAGTGCCATGCCCGTACGTGTCCATGTACCGGAGGTTGGACGCAGCGGACTCGAGTGAGAAATCGGGACCGTTGATGATCTTGCCGGGCGTCGTCAGGCCGTTGACCGGCACGACACCCGAATCGATGAGAGCGATGTCGACACCCTTGCCCGTGTAGCCCGCGCTCCAGCTGGCGCTTGCCCCGATGCGCTGCTCGGCGGTGTTGAGCGATCCCGTGTCCGTGGTCGGATCGTAGGTCCCGAGCAGGTGGCCGCGGCCATCAGGGCTCACCGACAGGATGCCCGGCGTCCGTGCAAGCCGGGCGACGGCGGAGGCTGGGACTTGCGCGCTGAAGCCGTTGATGATGTCGAGACGGTGGGTGACGCGGCCGCGGAAGGAGGCGGTGATCGCGTCTGGATCAAGTGTCGACCCCGGGGACTCGCGAACGATGACCGAGACCAATGGAAGGCTCGACGCCGACGCGCGGGCGCCGGGGAGAATCATCGTCGCGGCGATGCTCAGCGCAGCAGCGCCAAGCGCGAGCGCACGGCGCGTTGGCTGTCTGGTCACGAGGGCGCTCCGTTGCCCTGCGGAACTGGATCCGCAACGAGCTTGGGATCGTCCCAACTGATGCCGAACACGATTCCCCTCATGTTTTCCCCTGAACGCATTTGGCTTTCTCAATCTGTGGACGATTTCTGCGCCGCGCTGAGTGTCAAATCCGGCACGCCTGACTCGCGTCACGTGCTGGTGACAGTAATGCGCCAAACCCGTCAAGCGACGCGCACGTTGCAGACCGCATGTCAGAGAGGCGGGCAGGAGGTCGTGACCTTGCGAGCAGTGCCGCGACAAACATCACACTGCACGAGAGTGTTGTGGCGATCGCGTCCAAGCCTCTGTCACGAGGCTGCGCCACCCTGGGAAGAACGACGCCTACGCGGTGGTCGCGGCCTCCGACTGCGCAGACTCGGCCGCCTCTTGCTTGTCTTCAGCGAGCTCGCCGTCGATCTCGATCTTCACCTTCTCCGAGACGAGCAGGCCGCCGCCGCCGAGTGGAACGTTCCACTTCAGGCCCCACCGGCCGCGGTCGATGGTGCCGGTCAGAGTGCCGCCGACCTTGGTATTGCCGAACGGGTCGACGACCACGCCGCTGTGCTCGTAGTCGAACGTGACCTCGTTGGTGATGTCCTTTATTGTCAGGTCGCCGACCACCTTGTAATCGTCGCCCGCGCGTTCCACCCTTTTACCCGTGAAGGTCATCGTCGGATACTGCGCGACGTCGAGGAAGTCGGGGCTGCGCAGATGCTCGTCACGCTGATCGTTGCCGGTGGTGATGCTGGCGGTATCGACGGTCACCGTGCCGCGTCCGGTGGTGGGGTCCTCAGGGTCATCGAGCTCGAGCTCAGCCTCGACCTTGGCGAAGTGGCCCCTCACAGTGGCGACCCCGAGGTGCTTGGCGCTGAAGCCGACGTAGGTGTGGTGAGGATCCAGACTCCAGCTCATGCCTCTCTCCGATAGGACGCGTCGGGGAGCCCCGAGCGGCCGCACTTCCAATACTCATGCACATCGTCAGCCAAAGCGCTATACTTTGTCAAGTGCCGATCTCCGTTGACGACAACTTCGGTCTTGCCACGGTCTCGGACCGGGGCTCGCAGCAACCGGACTACTGCCCCGTGCATGCGGCAATCCAGCTGCTCCAGGAGAAGTGGACGCTGCATATCGTCCGTGCCCTCCTCGACGGTCCGATGGGGTTCAACGAGCTGGGTCGCGCGGTCGGTGGATGCAACCCGGCCACGCTCAAACTCCGGTTGGACCATCTCGAGGAGTTGAGCCTCCTCACCAGGACGGTTCACTCATACATGCCACCACGGACGTCGTACCAGCTGGCGCCGGCCGGCGTGGACCTCCAGCGCGTGATCATGGCGATCGACGGCTGGGGACGCGAGCACCTACCCTCTGCGCGGGCGCCTGGCTGAGCGTCGCAGGCCTGGCTCCGATGACGACCGTGGCGTCGAGGTCCGCGGAACTGGCCACGCGCGGGACCAGCCCATGAGAAGCGAAGATCTCCACCGCGCGCGGCGCCTGCAGCTCGCTGGTCTCGACCAGCAGGTGACCGCCCACCTCCAGCCACAGTGGCGCCGCGGCCGCCACCCGTCGCAGGACGTCCAATCCATCTGCGCCGCCATCGAGCGCGGCCCGCGCCTCGTAGATTCGAGCCTCCCGAGGCAGCAGTTCGATCGCATCGGTGGGCACGTAGGGCACGTTGGCGACAAGCACATCAACGCGGCCGTGTAGGCCAGCGGGAAGCGGGTCGAACAGGTCACCCTCGTACACGTGGCCACGGACCGCGGTGACGTTGCCGCGCGCGCATCGCACCGCGACGGGGTCGATGTCGGCGGCGTGCAGCTCGATCCGTTCCCCAGCTGAGGCCAGCGCGACGCCGAGCGCGCCCGAACCACAGCACAGATCGACGACAACGGCTCCTGGCTTGGCCAGGATGGCGGCCTGGCGGACGAGAAACTCGGTGCGGTGTCGGGGGACGAACACTCCCGGGACCACCGCAATCCGCAGACCACAGAACTCCGCCCAGCCAATGACGTATTCGAGGGGTAGGCCGGCGACGCGGCGGTCCACCATGGCAGCGAGTTCGGTCTGGGTTGGTGCCGCGGAGATGAGCAGGCGGGCCTCATCTTCGGCGAAAACGCAACCGGCGGCACGAAGCATGGTGACGATGATGGACGGTGTCAGCGGCGACCGATGCACTGGCATCAGAGCATTGCACCTCGCCACCGCCCATCTGATCGAGGCACGCGAATCACCCCAGCGGGTGATGACAGCGGAGCACTGGCTCGCTTGACTCATCAGAGTTGACTGAGCCTATCCCTCGGCTGCTCCAATCCGTTGAGCGACGGTGTCACCTCCTGGTCCTCACCGTCCTGCTCACGACCGCGTTGGTCGCGGGATGCGGGCCTGGAGGTAATCCGCAGCCAACTGCCGCAACGCTGCGGGGGACGCCGGGGCCGTCGGGCACGCTGCCTGGGTCGACGCCGGCCAGCCCCGCGTCGGGGCAGTGGACGACCTACATGGGCGACCCGATCCGCAGCGGCATCGGTCCGGCCACGCCCACTGCTGCGACCCCGCATCGCACCTGGACGGCACGTGTGGACGGCGACGTGTACGCGCAGCCATTGGTCAGCGGACTCTCGGTGATCGTGGCCACCGAAGACGATTCGCTGTACTCGCTGGACGCGAGAACAGGAGCGCAGCGGTGGCGCAACCACCTCGGGGAGCCTGTGCCGGCCAGCCGGTTGGAATGCGGCAACATCGATCCCAACGGAATCACGTCGACGCCGGTGATCGACCTCTCGACGGGCGTGGTGTACGCGGTAGCGATGCTCAACACTGCCAACGTGCGTCACGAGCTCTTCGCGGTGCGGCTGTCCGACGGCGCGACGATGTGGCACCGCCTCATCGATCCACCCAACCAGGATGCCAGTGTTCACCAGCAGCGAGGGGCGCTCAACCTCGCGCGCGGGCATGTCTACGTTGGCTTCGGCGGCTTCACCGGTGATTGCGGCAACTATCACGGCTGGGTGGTGGCGTCACCCCCCGCCGCATCAGGCGCGCTGCAGGCGTGGGAGGTACCGTCAGGCAAGCTCGGGGCCATATGGGCACCGCCTGGACCAGTGATCGCGCCCGATGGCGACGTCTGGGTGTCGACCGGCAACACCGATGCCGGGACAAACGGCACCGTCGATCACTGGGACGGCGCCAACGGCGTTTTCCGGCTCGACCCGGCGCTTGGCGGCGTCGTCGACCGGTGGGCGTCAACCAACTGGGCCGACCTCAACAGGGCCGACGTCGACCTCGGCTCGGATTCGCCGGCGCTCCTTCCTGGCGGACTTGTGCTCGCGGTGGGCAAGGAGGGTGTCGGCTACCTGCTCCGCAGTGACCACCTCGGCGGAGTCGGCGGTGAGGTGTTCAGCGCTTCTGTGTGTCACGGCGGTCCGACAGCGGGTGCGTTCGGCGGCCCCGCAGTTGACGGCGCGACTGCGTACGTCCCGTGCAAAGACGGGCTGACGGCCGTCCGGGTGGACGCAGTGACGCGCTCGTTCACCGTCGCATGGAAGGCGGTGCCCGGCGCGAACACAGCCACGCTCGCCTACGGATTGGTGTGGACCATCGGCGCCGATCCCAGCGGTTACCACGATTCGTGGAACGGAGCGTTGGTGGGCGTCGACGGATCCACCGGCGCAGAGCGGGTGCGCTTGCCGCTCGGCGCCATCCCCCACTTCGTATCACCGGCAGCGGCGGGTGGGGCCCTGTATGTCGGCGGCAGGGGCGTCGTCTACGCGAACAGCGCCACCTGAGCTATTCGCCGGACCAGGCAGCAGGGCCAATTCCTTTCAGCTCCCACCGAGGGGCACGCCGGTGTAATGATTCCGTGCCAGCGCTGGCACCTGGGTGACAAGGTCACCTCGACCATCAACAGGCAGCCGCCCACCAGGATCCGGCGTGGTTGAGGAGGAGCTTGCCATGGCGAACGTTCCGACGCACCTTCCGCAAGGGTTTCAGAAGTGCAAGAACTGCAACGCCGTCGGGCCGCCTTGCGATGTCTGCCAAGGGACCGGGAAAACCCGCGGGTCCGACTGCGCATCCTGCAAGGGCACGGGTCTCGAGGCTCACACCAATGTCATCCCGTCCTGCAAGGGCTGATCGCGCGACGAGGGAGCGGGAGGCCCGGTCGGACTCCCACTCCCTGTCCCGTCGCGGCGGGGCGGGCCGCCGCTGCGGTTCCTTGCGTTACGGCCGGGGGCCGCCAACGCGCAGATCGGACTTCCCGGCGCTGGCGCCCTGTGACGCCTGACCGGCGACGTCGCGCGAGTCGGTCTTCCAGGTCGGGTGTCCGACCGACAGACCGCTAACCGCCTGCACCCGGGCCTGCGTCGCGTTCGCTGCACTCGAGGTCCGGCCCGTGGCGAGGTAGAGCGCGCCCAGCGTGATCAGCACTGCTGCCACAAGGGACGCGATCGCGATTGCCGCGCGCTTCACGCTCGGCCGACCCTGGATCCTGGTCTGTGTTGCCTGCATCTCCGTGCCTCCGTGTTCTTTGCCGCTCGTGCGGTTGACGGCACGACCATGGCTGGCGCCGCTGACACGGCCCTGACCGCCCGCTGACACGTGTCGACCCGGCGACAACTGACCGTGCTCACGACCGGTGGTACCGTTGCCGGCGTCACGGGGGCGTCGGCATGGAGTTCCTTCTCCTCGGCCCACTCGAGGTCCGGGACCAAGACCGGGTCCTGCCAATCGTGGGGGCGCGTCAGCGCGGCCTGCTCGCCGTGCTGCTGCTCCACGCCAACGAGGTGGTGTCGACCGATCGCCTCATCGAGGACGTCTGGCGCGGCGAGCCGCCCGACACGGCCGATAACGCGCTGCAGCGGCAGGTGTCGAGGCTCCGCCACGTGCTCCAGCCGGCTGACGGCGACCAGCACCTGTTGCTGACCCGCGCCCCGGGCTACATGCTGCGCATCTCGCCCGACGCTCTCGACCTCGAGCGTTTCCGGCGACTCGTCGACGAGGCACGCCGCACCCGCAGCTTCGACCCCCGCGCCGC
>CATPBU010000072.1 GCA_955652455.1 Candidatus Dormiibacterota bacterium | reverse complement strand
GATCCTGGCGACGCGCAGCGGCCCGCACGGCAGCACTGTCTCCAACGGCGCTGCCGCGAACGGTGGGTCGGCGTTCGAGAGCCCCAGCAAGGCGACCGCGATCACCTACCCGGGCGTGGACACCGCCAGCCTGGCGCGCAGTGGCGTCCAGCTCCTGCTCCCGGCCGGGCACGGGAGTGCGCTGGTCGGCCCTGCGCAAGCTCAAGCCGACGCCCGGGCCGGCCTCGGCTCAACTGCGGGACCGCCGGGTCCGGCGGTGCTCGCCTTCGCGCAGCTGTTCGATCGCCCGCAGCCGGCGACGTGCCTGTGCTGGCTGGTCGACGTGGCCGTGACCGGCGGCGTGGCCGAAAGCAGTCCCGGTGCTCCCGTCAGCGGCACCGAGCTCGTGCTCGTGGACGCTCTCAACGGCCGCATCGTGGCGGCACTCTCCGGGAACGGCATTCCATGAGGGCTGCGTCCACGTCCCCTCCACAACCGACTGAGGAGTCCCAATGACCGTCCGCCACATCGTCGCCACCATCTTTACCACCGCTGCGCTCGCCGGTTGCGCGTCGGGCGCGAGCAGCGCGGTCGACAGCACGGCCGCGGGCCAGGGGGCGGCCGCACCGTCCATCGCCCAGGCGAAACCGGTCGCGGGCGGAGCGCCGTCGTCGAACTTTTCCGCAGGCAAGACCACCGGCATCATCGTGGGCACCCCTCCGAGCTCCGACATCGAGCGCGCAGTGAACGCCACGTACACCGTCCCGGCCGGGAGCTTCCTCGAATCCTTCGACGGTGTGATCGCGCGCGCCGTCGGTCTCGGCGGCTACGTCGTGAGCTCGAACACCCAGCCCGACGGCAATGGTCGGATCGTCAGCGGTGCGGTCACCCTCAAGGTCCCCGCTGCCAAGATCGCCGACTTCCTCAATGGCTTGCCATCGAGCTTCGTGGCGTCGGCGATCAACTTCTCCGCCGTCGACCACACTGCGCAGTTCGTCGACGTCAATGCCCGCCTTGCGTCGGCCCACGCCCACCTCAGGGCGCTCAACGCTCTGCTCGCTGGGGCGACCTCGCTCGCCGACATCACCGAGCTTGAGCAGCAGATCGCGACGGTCCAGACCGAGATCAACGCCGACCAGGGCGAGCTCAACCTGCTCACCGCATCGGTGGACATGGCCACCGCCACAGTGCAGATGTCCGAACGGGGCGCCACGGTGGCCCACGTCACCGCGCCGAACCCGGTGAGCGGCGGGATCGGCGGCGGGTGGGACAACGCCGTACGCGTCACCGGCGCGGTCCTCGAGGGGGTGGTGAGCGCGGTGCCCCTGCTGGTCCTGCTCGGTGCCGGCCTGATGGTGTGGCGGCGGGTGACGCGTGCCCCGCTGTCGCGGCGGCCACCCACAGGCTCAGAGTAACCCTGGACGCGGGGCGGACAACGGGTGCCTGGGGCTGGACAGCGCGGCCGCCGGCGACCACAATCAGCGAACAGATGTTCGCACAACGCCGATCCGTCCGATGACGTCAGCGCCTGCCCGGCTTCCCCGCCTCCAATACGTCTGCTCTGAGTGCCGAGCGGGATCGCCGAAGTGGCAGGGCCGCTGCGATGGCTGCGGGGCCTGGAACACCCTCGGCGAGGGGATGGTTGTGTCGGGCGTCGCGCAGCGGCGGCGTCGCTCACGCCCTGCCGCCGTTGCCCTCGACCGCGTGGGTGACGGCGCCGACCAGGTCAGAAGCAGCGGCATCGCCGAGCTCGATCGTGTCCTCGGCGGAGGCGTCGTCGCCGGCTCGCTGATCCTGCTCGGCGGTGACCCGGGGATCGGCAAGTCGACACTTGCGCTTCAGTTGGCGGCACGCACCGGCTCGGCGGCCCGCCCGGTGCTGTACTGCGCGGGGGAGGAATCGGCGGTGCAGGTGGCGATGCGCGCCGAGCGCCTCGGTTGCCGGCTGCCCTCGGTCGAAGTGCTTGCCGAAACGGACCTCGATGCAGTCGTCGAGGCGATCGAGTCGACGCGGCCTCCCCTGGCGATCGTGGACTCGGTGCAGACACTCAGCGCACCCGAGATCGCAGGCACACCGGGCAGTCCCGGTCAGGTCCGCGAAGCGGTGGGCCGCCTGCTCACGGTCGCCAAGGTGACGGGCGTGCCGATCGTCCTGGTCGGGCATGTGACCAAGGAGGGTGCGATCGCCGGCCCGCGCACGCTCGAGCACATGGTCGACGTGGTTCTCTACCTCGAAGGCGAGCGGCACGGTGAGCACCGTCTGCTTCGCGGGGTCAAGAACCGCTTCGGCAGCACCGGCGAACTCGGACTGTTCACGATGGAGAGCGATGGACTGCGCGAGCTCGATGCGCCCGGGCGGGCCTTCTTGGACGAGAGCAGCCTGTCGGTTCCCGGCAACGTCCTGACCGTCGCATGCGAGGGCACGCGCCCGCTCGTGGTCGAGATCCAGGCGCTGGTGACTGCGACCTCATTCGGGTTGCCTCGGCGGACCAGCTCGGGGTTCGACATCGGCCGTCTCCACCTTCTGCTCGCGGTCCTCGAGAAGCGCGCCGGGATCAGGTTGCACGAGGCGGACGTCTATCTCAACGTGGTCGGTGGGGTGCGCATCGCCGACCCTTCCGCCGACCTCGCGGTGGCCGTGGCGGTGGCCGGCGCCGCGTCTGATCGACTGCTCCAGCCGCAGACGGTTGTGCTCGGAGAGGTCGGCCTGGCCGGCGAGGTGCGGCGAGCCTCTCGGATCGACGTCCGCCTCGCGGAGGCCACATCCCTCGGCCAGGACTGTGCGG
>CATPBU010000071.1 GCA_955652455.1 Candidatus Dormiibacterota bacterium | reverse complement strand
TCGCTGGGCAGGTGCATGACCGTCACCGACGACTCCCCGGTCTGGTCGGAGGCGTGGCGCTGCATGGCGGCGATGAGAATCTCGCGACTCCGCTCCCCGGCCTCCTCGCGGACGCGCCGGTCGGCGTCGCGGATCCGCTCCGCCACCTCGGCATCGAGCTCCGCCTCGACGCCCGCGATCAGCTCAGCCCGCGCCTCGGTCTGGGAGAGGCCGGCCACCCTCTCCAGCTCGCGACCGACCAGGGCTCGCTCGCTCTCGGTGGTCTGGCGCACCTCCTCGAGCTCCTCCTCGCGACGCGTCAGGCGCTGCTCGCTCTGCTCGAGCTCACGCAGGCGGCGCTCATGCGCCTCCTCGCGCTGGCTGTTGCGCTGCTCGAGCCGGGCCACCTCGGCGCGGCGCTCACGCACCTCGGCCTCGGCCTCACCGCGGATGCGGAAGGCCTCCTCGCGCGCGGTGACAAGGACCTGCTGCGCCTCGTGCTCGGCGGACTGCGCGCGGGCGAGCAGCTCGGTATCGGCCGTCACGTGCCCCTCGCGGGCAGCGGCGACGAGGCGGCGCGCGTACACAAGCGCCGCCACGGCAAAGACCACGGCAATGCCCAGCCCGATCAGGGCGTCGATCTCGATTGTGATTGTGGGGTTTCCTCGGGGTCGCGATGCTGGGGTGCAGTGCACCCGGCGGCGGCGGCTCATCATCGCGACGGTGCCGGCCCGAACCGGGCGCCGAACCGTCGCCCGCGGCCGGTGCGGCCGGCGGGGGTGAGACGTGCTGGCATTGTAGTGGCGATCGGGACCGCGCGAAAGTGGACGCCTCGCGCTCGATTACGCTAGGCGCGAGTGAATCCCCGGACATTGCTGCCCCCGTCCCACGACGGCGGGGTCGAGGACTTTGACGTTCCGTCCGCGCCCGCTGAGGAACAGGCCGTCGCGGCCGCCCTCGAGCGTGACCTGGTGCAGAGCCGCCCCAGCGCGATCGGAGCGCTTCTCGCCGGGACGGCGCTCCTCCGGATCGGGGCGTCCGGTGCGGCCATCGCTGTGGGCTTCGACCTCGTCGACATGTTCGGCGGGCGGCCCAATGGCCTGGTGGTCGGCTTCATCGGTGCCAGCCAGGCTGTCCCGGAGATGGTTTTCGCCCCCATCCTGGCGCGGTTCGCCGACCGTTTCGGCCGCCGCCTCTTCCTGGTTGGCGGCCCGCTGTTCTGCCTGTTGGGCGCCATCATGCTCAGCCTGGCGACGCGCCCGGAGTCGATCGTCATCGCGCGGCTGGTCGAGGGTGTCGGGGCAGCCTGCTTCATCCCCACCGCGCTGGGCACGATCGCGGCCGCAACCAGCCACAGTCGTACTGTCCGGGCGCGGGCGAGCGGCGCCTTCGAGGCGGCCAACCTGGCCGGCTATGCCGGCGGCTTCGTGGTTGGTCCATTCGCCTACCACTGGCTGCAACACGGTGCGTTCCTCGTCCTGGCCGGCCTCTACCTCTGCGCGGCCCTCGTGTGCGCGGCGCTCGTCCCCCACGTTCCCCCGCTCCCCGTGAGTCCGATCAGCCGCGTCCTCGGGGCGATCGTGGGACCGGGCCCGATCCGCAGCTTCCTGCCGGCATGGATGGCCGCGTTCGCCTTGCTCGGCGCCTACGCAGCCCATATCCCGGCGCTGCTCCGCCGAGAACCTGTCCCCGGCCAGACGCTCCTCCACCACTTCGACGAGCGCCTGATCTCGGTGATCCTGGTCAGCTGGATCGTGCTCCTCTTGATCGGGATCGCAATCTGGACACCATTGGTTCCCAAGCTCGGAGCAGTACGCACCATGCGCCGGGCGGCACCCGGGGCATGGCTGATCTCGGCGGCGCTGCTCGCCCTCAACCACAGCCCGCTCGATTGGGCACCGCTGTACATCCCGCTGCTGGCCATCGGGGTCCTGGTGCTCGCCGGTTTCGGTCCCGCCGCTATCACCTATCTGGCCGAGTGTTCGGAGACGTTCGTGGCGGACCGGTCGGCGTTGATGGCCTTCTACACCGTCGCCCTGGCCGGCGGCGGCGCCATCGGGTCGGTGGTCGGCGGCTTCGCAGTGCGGCTCGACTACGCCGACGGGCTGGTGCTCTTCGGGCTGTTCCTGACCGTGTTTGCCTTCGCGGCCCTGACGCCGGCGATGCGCTACGAAAGAGCCATGCTGCAGAAGCTCGATCCCGGCGTCAGGCCGTGACTCTGTCCGAGCCGCTCAGGCCCGGCTGACAGCGCGGCGGCTCAGCTCTCCCGCTCGAGCTGGCGGAGCACCCACCCGACGGTATCGGAGTCGAAGCCGCGCCGCTGCAGGACACCGCCGAGGCGCTGACGTCCCTGGCGGTCGGTGAGGTCGTGTGACGCCCGCTGCGCAAAGTGGCGGCCGAGCTGCAGAGCGGCGGCGCGTTCGGCCTCGACGTCAACCTCGGCGAGGGTCGCGCTGATTGCCTCTGCACCCACCCCGCGAGCGCGCAGCTCGGCGCCGACCTGGATACGCCCGTGCCCGGTTCGCTGACGCCGTGCCGCGATCGAATTCGCCAGTGCGGCATCGTCGACGTAGCCGTGCGCCACCATCATCGCCGTGGCCGACGCGGCCGCCTCCGCGCTGAAGCCGCGCCGCTGCAAACGTTGCTGGAGGGCGGCCGCGGATTGCGCTGCGGCGGCGAGGATCCGCACCGCCACCTCTTCCGCGGCGGTGACGGAATCGGGATTCGCGGGCGGCGCCGGCGCCTGGTGGCGGCCGGCGCTGCCCGGGCTGTTCACGCCGCTGGGCCGACCGGGATCGCCGGAGCAATGCCGTTGGAGTCAGGGGCGTCGAGCGGGGTGACCTCCGGCAAGGCCTGCACCTTCACCTTGGCGGCGATCTCCTCGAGCAGCTCCGTGTTCTGACGAAGGAAGTCGCGCACGTTCTCACGGCCCTGGCCGAGGCGCATGTCGCCGTACGAGAACCACGCACCGCTCTTGTCGACGATCTTGGTATCGATGGCGATGTCGAGCACGCTGCCGGCGTAGGAGATGCCCTCGTTGTAGAGGATGTCGAACTCGGCCACCCGGAACGGCGCGGCGATCTTGTTCTTGACAACCTTGACCTTGACCCGGTTGCCGACCACGTCGAGCCCCTGCTTGATGGAGTCGATCTTGCGATGGTCCAGTCTGACCGAGGCGTAGTACTTGAGCGCGCGGCCGCCGGTGGTCACCTCAGGGTTGCCGAACATGACGCCGATCTTCTCGCGCAGCTGGTTGATGA
>CATPBU010000070.1 GCA_955652455.1 Candidatus Dormiibacterota bacterium | reverse complement strand
TACACCCCCTCCCTCAGACGCGCCTCGCGCGTCGCTGTCGCTTCGCGGCGGGATGCTTGAAGGCGGCTTTGGGGAAAGAGGAGGGGACGGCGGCGTCACGGAGCGAGCATCCGCAGCCGCACGGAGACCCACTCGGCGCAGCCGAGGGGACCGTAGCGATCAGCGAGGACAGCGACCGGAGTGACGCCGCCGTCCCCTCCTCTTTCCCCGGTCCGCGCGACCAACTAGGTCGTCGCGCACCCGACCGACCGGTAGCTGCCCTTGCCGAGCGACGGATCGGGCTTGCCGCTGATGGTCACGTCTGCTGCCCGGGCCGGCTCGGGGCAGCCGGCGGCGAGGACGACGAAGACGCTGCGGGCCCCGGCGGTCACATAGCCCTGGCAGAGGTGCGCGTCACAGGAGTACGGCTCCCAGGTGCCGTGCAGGACGGCGGTCCCGTCGGCCGCGACCGACGCGACCGGCGACGCCAGCAGCCCGCGGATGCCCACCACGGCGGCGGCGACGATCGCCACGGCGGCGAGGATGAAGAGCACCCGGCCCCGCCGCGAGAGGCGGCTGCCAGGGCCGCGGGCCGCCTGCGGTGGGGTAGCCATCGCGGTAGTACGGTAGCGGACGCCGCCCATGGACCCGGCCCCACACCGGCGCTTCGGCGCGCTGACCCCCTCGGAGATCGCCGCTCTCGACACGGCGGCGACGTCGTTGGGCGTCGACGTGGTGCAACTGATGGAGGTGGCGGGGTTCCAGGTGGCACGCCTGGCCTGGCGCATGATCGGCTCTCGGGCCAACCGCGTTCATGTTGTGGCCGGTCATGGCAATAACGGCGGCGACGGGCTGGTGGCGGCGCGGCACCTGGCTGCCTGGGGATGTACGGTGAGCGTTGCGGTGCTGCGCGAACCGGATCGGCTCCCCCGGGTCATCGAGCTCCAGTCACGGGCGGCGCGCGGGGCGGGCGTGGCGGTGTCCGCGTCGCCGGATCCGTCCGGCGCGCTCGGCGACAATGACGTTGCGCTGACAGTCGACGCGCTGCTCGGTACCGGCATCTCACAACCGCCGCGACCAGCGCACGCGGAGGTGATCGAGCGCATGCGCAGCCCAACGCTCAGCGTTGACGTTCCCAGTGGGCTCGACGCCGCTGATGGACTGGCTCGCGGTGTGGCGGTGCACGCCACGGCGACGTGCACGCTCACGGCCTGCAAGCGCGGCTTCTGGGTGGCCGCCGCGGCCGTCCATACCGGCGCCGTCTACGTCGCCGACATCGGCATGCCGATGACCGCGTGGACTGCCTGTGGGCTGACTCCGCCGTCGGCGGTGCGCGGCGGCGCGCTGCGGCGCGTCCCCATCACGTGAAGCGTGGACCGCAGGAGGCCGGTTGCGGCCAATATTGACCGAAGTACCACTCGCATGTATGCTTGCGCCCAGCGCGTGCTCACTCGCACGACAACGTCATGATCAACGTCCTAGCAAACATCGCACCCGATGCGAGTGACCTCGCGGGCCTGGCCTGCGAGCACCTCGATGATTTGGCGACGTACGCCACTCACCTGACCGGGAGCGCCGACGACGCCCTCGAGTTCGTCGCCGGCGGCCTCGCGCACGCGGCCAAGTACCCGCCCACACGGCTGCGCGTCGACGGCCGGGCGGCGTTGTACCGGGCGGTCACGCGCGCCTGCCGCCAGGGCCATCGTTTCCCGCCGCGAGGACACGGCCCGGGGCGCTTCCTGCGCAAGCCGAAGTCGCCCTTCCAGGCACAGATGGACAGTGATGCGGCGACGCGGATGAACACCGTCAAGCGGGCCCTGATGACCATCCCATTCGACCGGCGTGCCGCCCTTCTTCTCCACGACCTCGGCGGTCTCGACTACCGCGAGATGTCGCGCTCTCTGGAATGCTCGCCAGAGGCGTCGGGGCGCCTGCTCGCCGCCGCCCGGCGCGACTTCGGCACCATCTACAGCGAGATCGCACTGTGAAGTGCAGCCTGCTGTCGCTCAGCACCTATATCGACGGCGAGCTCTCCGCCGACCGCCGCGCCGAGCTGGACGCCCATCTGGTCGGCTGCGGACGGTGCAGCGCCGGCGCGGCCACGCTTCGCGAGGAGAAGACACGGCTCGGTCAGTTGGCGCGCGTGCACGTGGCTCCTCAATCGGTGAGGCTGATGCTCGAACAGGTCGGCATCACCGGCGTAGAGGACCTGCCGGACACAGCGCGGCCGGCCGTGCCGCTGGCCGGCCCACCGCCCAAGCAGCAACCCTGGCAGAGCGCGCCGCAGAGCGCCCGGCAGAACAGCGCGGCTCTGCCCTGGACCCCCCGCCGCCCCACGCCCCTGCCGCCGGCCGTCGAGACCATGCCGCCGCCATCGGCTGCACCGGACGTCCACCCCGATCTTCCGGTCACCGGCATGCCCACCGAGCAGCGCGCGTGGCGCAGCGAGCCGGCACCGCCCCGGCCGGCCCCCGACCTGGCGCCCGCCGCGATGCACGCCGACCCGGTCGCCCCGCCGCCGGTTGAGGCCCCGGTTCCCGACCACTCGTGGGCTGAGGCCGACGTCCCCGTGACCGGGTGGGAGATGGGGCTCGACGATGGCGTCCCGCACCGCGAGGACAGCGCAGCACCCCCGGCGCCAATGCCACCCCCGCCGGTCGCCGCGACGGCTCCCATGAGGGTGCCGGCCACCGGCGGGTCGATGTTGTGGTCGCGGATCCGGGACGCCGTGACCGTGCGCCTCGCGCTGGCCCGGCATGATGAGACGGTCGAGGACTCGATGCAGATCGTCAGTGGGGCGACGCCACCGCGAGGCAGGCGCATGCCCACCGCTGAGATCGCCGACCCTGTGGCGGACATCGCCGCGGCCGGCGAGGTCGACGCCCTTGCCGGCCCTGCGGAGGCGGCGGACGTCGAACTCACCGGCGTCTCCGGCGTCGCCCAGCGGACGCCCGTCCGGCAGCCGGTCGAGGCGCTGGTGGCGACACCGCTGGAAGCGCCGCCTGCTGCCCCGCCTGCCCGAACGCCAGAGGATCGGCGCTACCTCGAACCCACGGACCCGGTGCCATGGAACGCATTCGGCGCCTCCTCGTACCCCGCCTCCGGCGCCGGCGCACCGCCCTCCCCCAAGGCCCCGGTGCGGCCGATGTCGCCCGGACGGCACAGCCGCGCCGTGGCCCGCGCACAGGTCGACGTGGCGACGCGGATGCGCAAGGCCGTTGCCGCGGCGGCGGCCTTCCTGCGAGAGGCCGGCGGGGCGTCGGTGTCGGTCACCCGCCGGATGGTGACCACGGCGAAGGGAGCCAATCCCGACCGGCGGATGATCGCCGCGATCGCGGCGGTCGCGATCATCTTCATCACCGCGCTGGTGATCGGTCACCGGTCGACGCCGTCGGGCAATCCGACCGCGGGACCGGCACCGGGGACCTCGGCATCCGCGCACGCGTCGACCACGCCCACATCGGCTCCGGCCGTCACCGGCGCGCCGGCGGCCAGCGCCCCGGCCAGCACGACCACCACCCTCCCGAGCGCCCAGACTTTCGGGGCAGGCGGCTCCGGGTTCCAGGTGCGCGACCTCCGTTACGGCCAGCAGGCCAGCTTCATGCGCATGGTCTTCGACATGGGACCGGCGAGTGGGAGCTCAGGCACGAGCCCGAGGATCACCGTCGCCTACGCCAGTCCGACCACCATGCTTGTCACCTTCAACGGAACTGTGCCGGCTGGCTCGACCGGTAACCCACCCGCCCACGGTGTGATCTCGTCGGTGACGCTGGTGTCGAGCAGCGCCGGCAAGGCCGTGTATCGCATCGTGGTGACCCACGCGGTGACGGCGCATGGCCTGTTCCTGAGCGGGACCTCACCGCCCCTGCGCTTCGTGCTCGACTTGCACTGATCGCTGGCGGGTCGAGACGCTCAGGCGGTCCAGCCGCCGTCGACAACCAGCGTGCTGCCGGTCACGAACGACGACGCATCACTGGCAAGGAACACCGCCGCACCGGCGATCTCGTCGGGCTCGGCGTGGCGTTTCAGCGCGGTCTGGCCGACGATGTGATCGTGGATCGACGGAGTCTCGACCAGGACGCGGGCGAAGTCCGTGTCGACCAGGCCGGGCGCGATGGCGTTGACGCGGATCCCCTTGCCGCCGAGCTCGCGGGAGAGCGTGCGGGTGAGGTTGATCAGTGCGGCCTTGCTGGCGTTGTACGCCCCGATCAGCGCCTCGGGCTGGATCCCACCGACTGAGGCGATGTTGATGATGTTCCCGCCGTGCTCGCCCATCCAGGCGTGGACCGCGGCGGCGGTCAGGCGCAGCGGGCCCTGCAGGTTGACCTCGAAGACGCGGTCGACGGCGGAGTCCTCGGCGTCGATGAGGGGTCCGAACTGAGGGTTGGTCGCTGCGTTGTTGACAAGGATGTCCAGAGCGCCGAAGCGCTCCATGACGGCGCCGACGATGTTGGGGACATCCGCGGCGCGGCCGACGTTGCCGGCGACGGCGAAAGCCTCGCCGCCTGCGCTGCCGATCTCGTCGGCCACCGCCTGGCAGGCGTCGAGATGGCGCGAGCAGACCGCGACACGCGCGCCACAGGCAGCCATCGTCAGCGCGATGGCGCGGCCGATTCCCCTGCTGCCACCTGTGACCAGGGCGGTGCGGCCGGCCAGGGAGAAGCGCTCCAGGCCAGCCGCCATCAGTTCAGCGACACCGGGACGATATGGTGGTCGCGGCGGGCCAGCATCTGGTCGAGGAACACCGATTCGCGCCGCAGCGCCGACAGGCAGCGGCGCAGACGTCCCGACACGGAGTCCTCCTCGAGCAGCTCCTGCCGGCGGTTGACCTCGACGTTCAGCGAGGCAGCGACGAGGTAGGAGAGCAGCTCCGGGT
>CATPBU010000069.1 GCA_955652455.1 Candidatus Dormiibacterota bacterium | reverse complement strand
CAGACCGAGCGCGAACAGGCGCGGAGGATTCGAGCCGGTGAAACGCTGCGCGAGCAGACCGCCTTTGACGACTACGTGGCGCGGCGCGGCGCCGATCCGTCGTACACCTTCCGGCGGCATCTGCGGCGGATCGGCGGGGCGATTGAGGAGTAGAGGGACGGCGTTATGAAGCTCGACACTTTCCCCCGCCACCCGTTGCTCTTCGGTCCCTCTCCTGTTCACCGGTTGGAGCGGCTGACAAAGCACCTTGGGGGTGCGGAGATCTGGGCCAAGCGCGAGGACTGCAACAGCGGCCTGGCCTTCGGCGGGAACAAGACCAGGAAGCTCGAGTACCTGGCTGCCGACGCCATCGCACAGGGCTGCGACACCCTGGTCTCCATCGGGGGCATCCAGTCCAACCACACCCGCCAGGTCGCCGCGGTGGCGGCCTTGCTGGGCATGAAGTGTGTCCTGGTCCAGGAGAGCTGGGTCGAGTGGTCGGACCCTGTTTACGACAGGGTCGGCAATATCCTACTGAGCCGGATCCTGGGTGCTGACGTCAGGCTTGTCGATGAGGGGTTCGGCATCGGCTTCAAGGCTAGTTGGGAGAACGCGCTTGCCGATGTTGAGGCTTCAGGAGGCAAGCCGTATCCCATACCAGCCGGCGCGTCTGACCACCGGCTCGGCGGTCTCGGCTTCGCCCAATGGGCGCAGGAGGTGGAACAGCAGGAGCGTGAGCTCGGGGTCTTCTTCGACACCATCATCGTGTGCGCCGTCACCGGCAGCACCCAGGCCGGGATGGTCGCCGGATTCGCCGCTCAGGAGCGCTCCAGGCGGGTGATCGGCATCGACGCCTCGGCAAAGCCCGAGGCGACGCTCGACCAGATAACTCGAATTGCCCGCAACACTGCCGAGCTGATCGACATCGGCCGTGCGCTGCGAACCGACGAGATCATCCTCGACACGCGCTACCACGCCGGCACCTACGGGCTCGCTGACGATCGGACCGTGGGGGCCATCAAGCTGGGTGCGCGCCTGGAAGGGATGATCACCGACCCCGTCTACGAGGGCAAGTCGCTGGCGGGCCTGATCGACATGATCACCAACAGAGAGATCGAGCGCGGTTCGCGGGTGCTCTACGCCCATTTGGGCGGCCAGCCCGCCCTGAACGGGTACAGCTCCCTCTTCTGAGGGAGGGTAGCGGCGCCGGTCGCGGCCTTGGACCGGCGCAGGGATCCGCGGCCGTGTAATAGGTTGCGAGGTGAGCGACCACCATATGAACATGGGCACGGCCAGGGCTGACTCCGCCGCCGCAGGATCCGTCGCCGTGGCAGCGCCATCAGGGGACGAAGCGGAGTTCGAAGTCCTGTTTCGACGGGAGGAGCGCCGTCTCTTTGGAATTGCATTCTCCATACTCCGCGATCCGTCGGAAGCCGAAGACGCGCTGCAGGAGGTGGCGGCCGCAGCCTGGAAGGGCTGGGGTGGAAGGTCAGCGCCGGAACAGACGAAAGCATGGCTGACGGTCATCTGCGTGCGTCACTGCACACGACAGCGTTCGCGCATCCTGCGACGACTTTTCATGACCAGCGTAGAGCGCGGGGACCTCGCCGCCGCAACGGATTACCTGCGTTATGACGGGCGCTACCTCGACCTCGACCGAGCTTATGAATCCCTATCCCGGCGCCAACGCGCCGCCCTCACACTTCACTATCAGTTCGGCTATTCCGTCTCCGAATGCGCTGCGCTGATGGGATGCAGTCTTGGTGCCGCCGGGTCGCATCTGGCGCGAGCACTGGCAAAGCTACGACAGGAGCTCGGAAATGACTGACGGCAACTTTGACGATCCCGTTGAGCGCGAGCTTCGTTCGTACCTGGAGCGAATGGCCTCGTATCCACGCGTCAGCCGTTCCCCGCGCGCCACGACCGCTCCTCGCGTTCACATTCGATCTGTGCAGGTTCTCGCTTCGGTCGTAGTGGCCGCCGCACTGGTCTTCGCGGGCCTTGCTCTCCGCCATCAGCTATCAACTCCCGGCGGCGGCGGCCACGGGAGCGGAACCGCCGCCGTCCCGGCACCGACAGGCCTTCCTGTGCAGGGCCTGCCGGCGCATGGCCAGATCGCGTTCCAACTGGCGTCCGGCCCCGTCGGAGCCGCCTGCAACATCGTCACCATCGAGCCCGATGGCACCGGCCTGAGGATGCTCACACACGTCGGCTCCGGCGGCGGCTGTGACGGCGACCCCGCCTGGACCCCGAAGGGCGATCGGATCGTCTTCGACATCGGAGGCGACGCGTTCAGTCACCTGTTCTCGATGGACGGGAGTGGTGGCTCGATCCGGCAACTCACGTCAGGCCCCGGAGTTGACGCCGACCCCGTGGTCTCGCCGGACGGCGTGCGGATCGCGTTCGATCGAGGAGGAGGTCCCAAACCTCCGTTGTCGGGGATCTTTCTGATGAACGCCGACGGGAGCCATATCGTTCGTCTCACAACGCCGCCGGCATCGTCGGCGAACGGAGACTCGCAACCGGACTTCTCACCCGATGGAACGAAGCTCGCCTTTGTCCGGAACGGGGCGATCTACGTCATCGGGCTCGACGGCACAGGGTTGCGCCAGGTCACGCCGGCGTTCCTTGACGCTGCGCGGCCCCGCTGGTCACCGAACGGGTCGCAGCTCCTCTTCGGCAGCAGCGCAACTGCGATTACCGAGGTGGGCCAAAATGTCAACGTGGTCAATGCCGATGGGAGCGGGCTGGTGGCACTCACCCACGAGGTTCCGGTCAACTCCGCGGAGGAGCCTGCGTGGTCGCCCGATGGCGCGATGATCGTCTTCGACCAGTTCCACGGTGGCGACAACTTCGTGGGGCTCGTGGTCATGCATGCCGACGGCTCGGATCAGAAATTGATCTGGCATCCTGAGCCGTCCACGGACAACGTCCCGCACAAGCCGACGTGGGGCACGGCACCGTAGGGCAACGCCCGCTCCGTGTAATAGGTTGCGCACGTGGCGACCACTTTATGTCGTGAGACAGCACACATCCGGGCAGCGGAAACGTCGCTCCGGGGTGCGAAGACAGGCCATGTGGAATGGCCAGACAGGAGGTTCGAGATGGACGCGATGCATAACGGTGTCACGTGGTCGCGCCGGCGCTTCACCGCAGTCGTCATCAGCGTGATGGCGGCCGCATTGCTTGCCGGCGGTTGGGGCGGGTACCTGGCCAGAGGAGCGTCGACGCTCATCGTGACGCACACCGTCTCCGCCCCTCCCGCGGCTCCCGGATCGGAGGCTCAGCCGTACTTCGGAACCGCGCGCACGAGCGCCGGATTCATCCCGGGACTCTGAGAGACGACGCACGACGGGTTCGCCACGATCGTCCGCCGGTGTCGGTTTCGTCAGCGGGCGCACGCGACGTTGTCAAGGAACGCATCGACAAGCCGGCGGGCGCGCTGCTGTGCAGACAGTCCTTCCCTGCGCGTCTCCTCAAGAAGGGTCGTGGCGCTCAGACCCACGGATCGCACTTCTGCGTCGCCGCCGTTGTCGAGCCACAGCTGCAGACAAGGCGGGGTCATCTCGGGGTGGAACTGCACGGCCAGGCTCCTGCCTAAACGAAAGGCTTGGGAGGCCACGTGGTTGCGGGCGATCTCCACCGCGCCAGGAGGAAGCTGCCAACGGTCGTAGTGAAACTGGAACCAGGGTCCCTCTGCCACCAGGTCTGGGTCGTCAGTCCGCACCGTTGTCCACCCGATCTCCGGACGCGGTGCCCGCTCCACGCTTCCGCCCAGCGCGCTGGCCAGTGCCTGGCCGCCAAAGCAGATCCCGAGCACGGGCACACCGATTCGTTGGGCTCCGCGCAGCATCTCGAGCTCGGGCAGGATCCAGGAGCCGATCCGCTCGTGATCGTCGACCGACCAGGGCGCACCCATGACCACCAGCAGGTCCCATTCCGATGGTTCGGGGAAACACGCCTCCACGAGGGGGTCATCGAATCGTTCCGGGGGAACGATGACCAGTTCGGTGATGGCATAGCCACGCTCTCGCAACCGATCCGCCACCGGCCCAGGTGGCGAAAGGTGGTCATGCTCGATGATCAACGCCCTGTCCACGTCGCCTCAGCATACTCAGCGGCTGGCGATGCTCCAGCCGCAGGGCCAGGACAGGGCAGCTGTCGACGGCGCGATTCGCGTGCTGACGCACCGCTGCCGATACAGGCGCTGACTCGATGATCGGGTAGCCCCAGTCGTCGAGACGGATCATCTCCGGGATGAGGTCAGCGCACAGCCCGTGGCCGTCGCAACGGATGCGGTCGACGGCGATGTGCTCGCTCATCAGGCCACTCGTCGCAGCGAGGTTGGCACCGAGCACCGATGGTTGTGGGCATGGAGCGTGAACTCCTCGGCGAAGACGTGCAGTGCGGAGCGCACCAGGTTGGCAGCGCCGTCCGGATGACGGCACGCACCGCGGCCGGACAGCTCCCCACTCCACAGGCGCACCCGCATCAGGTCATCGGTGGTGCCCTGGCCGGCGGCGACCCTGTCGAGCGCGTCCGCGATGGCACGCAGGCCGAACACGCACGGTCCGCACTGACGCGCGCTCTGCGCTGTCAGGTAGCCGAGCAGGCGCGCTGTCTGTACGACGCCACAGTCCGACTGCGCGCCCACGTGGACCACGCCACCCCCGAGCGAATGTCCAGCCGATCGGAGCTGTGCCGAGTCGAGGGCCAGCCCGGCCGTCTCATCGCCGCGGATCCACCCGCCGAAGTAGCCGCCCAGCAGGACCGCCGCGTCCGCGGGCGCCGCGATGCCGTGCTCGCCGAGCACTGTCGACAGCGACGTGCCGCCGGCGACCTCGATGACGCCGGCGCTGCGCACATGGCCGCTCAGCGTCAGCAGGATGGTGCCGGTCGAACTGTCTTGACCGAGGTCGGCGAACCATTGACCGCCGAAGCGAGCGATCAGCGCGGCGTGCGCCAGTGTCTCGACATTCTGGACAAGCGTCGGCCTGCCCCCGACGCCTCGCTCGTGGGGCCGCTGCGGCGCGGCGGTTGGCAATGCCACGCCATCGTTGACGCAGTGCACTGCCGCGCTCTCCTCGCCCGCGACGTAGCGCGCCGGGGCGGCCACGATCGAGATGTCGACACGGTCGGACCGGCCGCGCTCACGCAGCGCCTGGGCTAGCGCAGCTCGCGATGCAGTGTGGTCAGTGCCGACGTAGAGGACGATGCGGCTGGCTCCCACCGTCCGCGCCGCGAGCACGGCGCCGTCGATGATGAGGTGCGGGCGCGACGCCATCAGCACACGATCCTTGTGGCTGAGCGGCTCGCCTTCTGCGCCGTTGACGAGGACGACGCCACGGCCCGCCACCCGCGCCGCAATGGTGCGGTCCGCCACCGCGCGCCATTTGGCGGCGACTGGGAATCCCGCGCCGCCGCGGCCGCGCAGGTCAGCACGCTCGAGCTCGGTGATCAGCGGCGCGTGTGCGGGAGGCAGGGGGCCGAGCCGGGCAGCGTGGCCGTGGTACGACTCGGCGCCGGCCTCCGGCGACGGCCCGCTCAACAGCGCGGAGCGGTTCATCGCGCCATGCCCGAGGTCGCGAGCATCGTGCCCTGGCGCTTCTCGTGTGCCAGCGCATCACCCCCTGTGCGCCAGCGGTACACGCCAGCCGCCACGACAACCAGCGCGCAAGCTGCGGTGATCGCCAGCATGGCAGGTGAGAAGCTGTCGGTCCCGGTGCCGATGCCGTGGACCATCGCCAGCGGCCACATCACGTAGCTCGTCCAGTGCACGGCGCGCCAGACCCGCAGGCCGATGACGTGGCGCAGAAGACTGGTGGCGATGACGGCAAGCATCAGTTCAAACGCGATCGTGCCGAGGCCCAGCCAGAAGGGGCGGTAGTACGAGCCGAACGGCACCGCCACCGACGTCAGGCCGAGGTGTGTGAAGGGGTCAACCGCCGCCGTGACGATGTGCAGGGTGAGGAAACCGAGCGCGGTGAGCGCGAGGTCGCGGTGCAGTGCGGCGGTCAGGAAGCGTGGCCAGCGCACGCTGCCGGCTCTACCGGCGGTGAGTAGCCCGAGCGCCGTGACGATGCTGAGCAGCACGATGGACACAGCACCCGAGGCGCGTGTGGTGTACCAGAGGAGGACGTCGCTCATCGCCGCGTCGCCGGAGTCGGTGCGAGACCGCCAGCGTTGGGCGGCCAGCCGGGGGTTCGGACTACGATGCCGGAATCGCCGACCAGGCGCGATGGAAGCCCGAGCGTGGTGAGCCAATCGACGGCCTCGGCGCCGCGAACGATCGCACCCGTGGCGGCGATGTTGGCGTCCAAGCAGCTGCCCGCCACGCAGGTGACGGTGCGCCACGGTCCCCCGGCGGGAAGGCCGGTGAGCGGGTCGACGATGTGGTGCAGTTCAACCGTGCCCCGTCGCCAGCGCCGCACGCTGGTGCTGGAGGTCGCCACACCGCCGTTCTGGACGGCGATGGCCTCGAGTCCAGCGCCAACCGGGGTGTCGCTCGATTCCGACACCTGGACGACCCAGCCGCCTTCGGGAGGCTGGCCGGCGGACGCGATGTCGCCGCCAAGGTTGACAAGCACGCCGCCGCCACCCATCGCCTCCAGCGCGGCCGCGGCCGCGGCCGCGAGGTCGGAGGCGAGCGCCTTGGCGGTGGAGCCGAGGTCCAGCTCGACGCCTACGGGGATCTGCACGCTCGGGGTGATTTCGTCGAGGCGCAGGCACTCCCACCCAGGTACTGACCGCACCGTCAGGGTGATCGGGTCGCCGTCGCGAGGGACCGACGCGAAGTCGTCCTGGTAACCGATCACTCTGACGGCGCTGCCCACGGTGGGGTCGACAGCGCCGTCAGTGAGCTGGGCTCCCCGCAGCGCGGCACGCAGGGCGGTCAGCAGCAATGGCGAGATGCGTGCGGCCTGTCCGGAGTGCGCCTGCAACCGGCTGATCTCGCTGTCGCGGCGAAAGCGGCTGCAGGTGCGGTCGATGGCCGCGACCACATCGTCAACTGCGGCGCGCGCGAGAGCGAGATGCGCAGGCTGGGTCACGACCACGTGTAGGGACGTGCCCAGCGCCCGGCTCGTGGAACCGGCGAGCTGGCGGGCGGTGCTATAACCGATGCTGCCGTTGACCATCAGCCGTGACCCGAGCCGCCGCTCACCGTCGCGGCCTGCGACGAGGGGGCAGGTGCCACCGTGGCGGCGGGAGTCGACAGCGTCGGCGCCGGCGTCGAAGTTGCGGCGGCGGCGCCGCTGTTCGTGGTCGGCGCGGCGGTG
>CATPBU010000068.1 GCA_955652455.1 Candidatus Dormiibacterota bacterium | reverse complement strand
GCTCACCGACTTCACCATGACCGATTCCACGTGGGATTCCCTGGCCATCCCGGTCAACATGGCCTTCCTGCTCATCAGCGCCCCGTCCGGCGACCTGCACGCCTACTACCCCAGCCCGGCGGGAGCGACCGAGTCACTGCTCACTCTCGAGGGTTGGTCGGAGCTGGTCGAGGCCAACCCGGCGCTCTCAGCGATGGTGCCCGACGTCGAGGCGCTGCTCATCAACCGGGTCGGTGATCGCCGTGACTACTTCATCGCTCCCATCGATCGCTGCTACGAGCTCGTCGGGCTGCTGCGCGTGTACTGGCGAGGGCTGTCGGGTGGTACCGAGGTCTGGCAGCGCGTGGCAGGCTTCTTCGACGAGCTGCGCACCGCCGCGCGCCCGAAGCCGGCGCAGGGGCTGGTCCGTGCCTGACCTGGATTTCGGCGTCGAGTCGGTCGCCGCGGTGGACGGATCCCTGACCCCACTCCTGGAGTTCGTGCTCCGGATCGAGGAGGTAGACGGCCGCGACATCGACACCGTCGCGCTCAGCTGCCAGATCATGATCGATGCCGTGCGCCGTCCCTACGCGGCGAGCGAGCAGGAGGCACTGCTCGACCTCTTCGGCACACCGGAACGGTGGGGAACGTCGCTGAAGACGATGCTCTGGACGCACGCCGCCATGGTCGTGCCCGGGTTCGAAGGAGTGACGACAGCAAAGCTCGCCGTGCCCACCAGCTTCGACCTCAGCCTCGCACCGACCAAGTACTTCTTCGCGCTCGAGGACGGCGAGGTTCCGCTGACGTTCCAGTTCAGCGGCACCGTCTTCTATCGCGATGCGGAAGGGGCGTTGATGACTGAGCGCATCTCGTGGACCAAGGAGGCGCGGTTCCGGCTGCCGGTATCGGTGTGGCGCGACCTCATCGAGCGCCACTACCCTGACGGCGCCTGGCTCTGCCTTCGCCGCGACGTGTTCGAGAAGCTCTACCGGTACAAGGCAAGGCGAGGCGTACCCACCTGGGAGACGGTCGTCGACGAGCTGCTCGAGAATGCGAGCACCGAGGTGGCGACGTGAACCGCGAGGTCGTCGACCGCATCGTGGCCGCCACCCTCTACGAGGGGTACATCCTCTACCCCTACCGGGCCAGCTCGGTGAAGAACCAGCTGCGCTGGACGTTCGGCGGCGTCTACCCGCGTGAGTACAGCGACGCGGTCGGCGGCACCGAGCCGTGGGCGGCCGCCACGGAGTGCCTGCTGCGCGGGGGCGATGACGCGACTGTCGAGCTGACGGTGCGTTTCCTGCACGTGGTCACTCGCACCGCTGCACGCACCCAGAATCCCTCGGCCGAACCACCGTACGACGCCACGGCGAGCCTCCAACGCGTAGACGCCTTCGAGCTGGACGGACGGATCCACCGCACCTGGGAGGAGGCAGCCGAACGTCGCCTCGAGGCCGGCACGTGCTCGCTGGCGTCCCTGCTTGCCGAGCCGCGCGCGCTGACGCTGAACGTCGACGCCGGCGAGGAGGTGGAATGGCTGCACGGAGAGGACGGCCTGCTCGCCGGCGCTTTGGTGCGCGCGTACAAGCCGCTCGTTGTCGCGGTGGACATCTCCGCCCAGCGGATCACCGACGACATCGCCAAGGTCCGCGTCTCGATCACCAACGTCACGCCCGTGACCGAGGACGAGGTGGCCAGCCGCGACGCCGCCCAGCAGCATGCGCTGCTATCCACGCACGTGGTGCTGGGCACCGAGCACGGCACCTGGCTGTCGCTCGCCGATCCACCGCCCGACGCGGTCGAGCTGGCGGCGTCCTGCGTCAACACCGGGCTGTGGCCCATCCTGGTGGGCGCACTCGGCGCTGACGACACCGTCCTGGCGTCGCCGATCATCCTCGAGGACCACCCGCAGCTGGCGCCGGAGTCGGCGGGGGAGCTCTTCGACTCCACGGAGATCGACGAGATCCTCTCGCTGCGCATCCTCACCCTCACCGACGAGGAGAAGGCGGAGATGCGCGCCGCTGACGAGAGGGCGCGCGCCATCCTCGACCGCACCGAGTCGCTCACCCGGGACGACTTCATGCGCATGCACGGGACGCTGCGGTCGCCCGCCCCGCGGATCGGCGAACAGCGATGAGCGAGCACAACCCGTGGGCCGGCGTCGGCGATGACCCGTTCGCGGATCGCCCGGCGCGCGAGTCGGTCCGGTGGAGGGGCGGCACGCTGCGCATCGGTGACCAGGTGCGGCTGGTGCCGAAGGGCAGTGCCGATGCCCTCGACATCGTGCTGCGCGGTCACGTCGCCACCATCGAGTCGATCGAGCAGGACTACGAGGACGTCGTCTACCTCGCCGTGACCATCGACGACGACCCCGGCGCCGACCTCGGCATGCTGCGCCAGCCCGGCCACCGCTTCTTCTTCACGCTCGACGACGTCGAGGCCGTCGGCGACACGCAGGCGACCTCGATGTGGGCGAGGGAGGGGCAATGACCGCGCGTGTGCTCGTCGCCGGCATCGGCAACATCTTTCTCGGCGACGACGGCTTCGGCGTGGCGGTGGCGCAGGAGCTGCTGCGCACCGGGTCCCTGGCCGGCCAAGACGTCAAGGTCGGCGACTACGGGATCCGCGGCTATGACGTCGCCTACGAGATCCTCGAGGGCTACGATGCGGTGGTCCTCGTCGACGCCACCCAGCGCGGCGATCGGCCCGGCACCGTGTACGTGATCGAGGCCGACCCCGATGCCAGTGTGCCCGACGTGGATGCCGACCCGGACCACGGCCAGGGCGCGTTCCAGGGACACCTGATGACCCCCGCCGCGGTCTTCCACCTGGTGCGGACCATGGGCGGCACGATGGGGCGAGTTCTCCTGGTCGGGTGCGAACCTGAGACCTTCGGTCCGCAGAACATCGGTCAGATGGAGCTGAGCCAGGCGGTCGCGGATGCCGTGCCGCGCGCGGTGACCACCGTCGAGCGCATCGTGCGCGACTCGCTCGACGCCTTCGCAGTCCCCGCGGCAGCCGCCGCATCGGATCAACGGGAACGGAGGGTGTCGAGATGACATGGTGGGCATGGCTCCTCATCGCCGTCGGGGTACTGATCGTGCTGGGGCTGCTGCTGTCGATGGGCGACCTCCGCAGGTACGTGCGCATGCGCACGATGTGAGCGCGGTGAGAGTGACCAACGATGCATGAGATGGGGTTGGCGCAGGCGATCCTCGACACCGCGCTGGACATCGCGGGTGATCGACCGGTGCGGCGCGTCGCCATCTCTGCAGGCGAGCAGCAGGCGGTGAGCGTCGAGTCGCTGTCGTTCAGCTTCGAACTGATCGCCGCCGGCACCACTGCTGCGGATGCGACGCTGGATGTGCGCCCGATGAGTGGCGCGCGCCTCCTCGTCGATGAGGTGGAGGTTGGCGGCCCCAACCCCGAGGTGTTGCGCCGCGCTGACGCGGAGGTGGTGGAATCCCCGCACCAGCATTCCCATGAGCCCAGCGACCCACCGGTTCACCCGGCGTGGTTGTGACTGGAACAACGGTCAGGCAACGGAGGTGACGTGATGAAGAAGGTGCTTCTCCTGGTGGCGGTGGCAGTGGCCGGAGCGGCGGCGCTCAGCGGCAAGGACCTGAAGCGGTACTTGCGCATGAGGACCATGTAGCGGGGATGTTTGGACCAGGGTGAACCGGTGACAGTCATCGCGACGAGCGCGCGAGACACGGACGCGCCGCCGATCGACGGCGACGCCGAGCGCCGACGCTACACCGTGCACGGCGTTGTGCAGGGGGTCGGCTTCCGCCCGTTCGTATGGACGCTCGCGCGGCGACACGACCTTGCCGGGTCGGTGCGCAACACGTCGGGCGCGGTGGTTGTCGAGGTCGAGGGGTCAGCGTCGCGCCTGGACCGCTTCAGCAATGACCTCGTGGCGCTCGCCCCGCCCCTGTCACGGATCGAGCGCGTGAGCGTGGCCTCTCTCGAGCCCCACGGCGAGGACGGCTTTGTCATCCTCGAGAGCCGCGCCGTCGAGGGTGCATACCAGCCCATCTCGCCGGACGCGGCCACGTGCGCGGACTGCCTCGCCGAGCTGTTCGACCCATGCGACCGACGCCACCGCTACCCGTTCATCAACTGCACGAACTGCGGACCGCGCTTCACCATCATCGAGGACATCCCGTACGACCGCGCTCTGACGACGATGCGCCACTTCGCCATGTGCCCGTCCTGCTCGGCCGAGTATGCCGACCCTTCGAACCGACGCTTTCACGCCCAGCCGAACGCCTGTCCCGACTGCGGCCCGCGCGCCTGGCTGACAGATCGCTCCGGGGTTGAGCAGATGGGGGACGGCATTGCCGCTTCCGCCGAAGCGCTGCGCGCCGGCTCGATCGTCGCGGTCAAAGGGCTGGGCGGCTTCCAGCTTGCCGTGCTCGCGCGCCATGACGATGCCGTGCGCCGGTTGCGCGAGCGCAAGCACCGGCCCGACAAGCCCTTTGCGGTGATGGCCGCCAGCCTCGAGGCGGTGCGGGCGATGGCGATTGTCGACGCGGCCGAGGCCGCTGCGCTGATGAGCAGCGCGCGGCCGATCGTATTGCTGCGCACGCGTCCGGACGCTCCCCGCCACACAATCGCCGCCTCCATCGCGCCTGGGTTCGACGAGGTCGGGGTGATGCTGCCCAGCACACCGCTGCACCACCTCCTGCTCGACCTGGCCGGCGAGGCCCTGGTGATGACCAGCGGCAACGTCAGCGACGAGCCGATCGCCAAGGACAACGACGAGGCGGTCGAGCGGCTCGGCGGTATCGCGGATGCGTTCCTGCTGCACGACCGCGACATCTACGCGCGCTACGACGACTCGGTCGTGCGGGTGGTGGACGGTCGTGCGCATCTCGTGCGCCGCGCGCGCGGGTACTGCCCGCTGCCTGTGAATGTCGATGTTGATGCGGCCGCACCAGCGGTGCTGGCGATGGGCGCGCACCTCAAGAACACCTTCTGCATCCTGCGTGACGGGAGGGCGTTCGTAGGGCCGCACATCGGCGACCTCGATCATCCGCAGAGCCTGCGCCACCAGGAGGAGGCGCTCACCACCTACCTGCGCCTGTTCCGCGCCGCGCCGGAGACGGTGTCCGCCGACCTGCACCCGGACTACGCGTCGACGCACATCGCCGAACGGTGGTGGCAGGACGGTGCGCAGCCGGCGCGCGTCCAGCATCACCACGCCCATGTCGCCAGCGTCATGGCCGAGCACGGGCTGCGCGGCAGGGTCATCGGCGTGGCCTTCGACGGAACCGGCTTCGGCGAGGACGGCACCATCTGGGGCGGCGAGTTCCTGCTCTGCGACGAGACCGGCTACCAGCGCGTCGGCCACCTCGCCCCGGTCGTCCAGCCCGGCGGCGATCGCTGTGCCCGCGAGGGCTGGCGGATGGCGATCGCATACATGCAGGCAACTGGCCTCGACGACGGCGAGATCCCGGCGTGGTTCCCGTCCGATGAGGGCGCTCCTGACGAGCGGCAATGGCGCCTCGTCGGGCGCGTCGCCGCAGCAGGAGGCGCCGTTGCGGCCCCGGTGAGCACCAGTGCGGGCCGCCTCTTCGACGCGGTCGCCAGCCTGCTTGGCGTGGCGCACAGCTCGAGCTTCGAGGCATCGGCGGCGATGCGGCTCGAGGCGGCAGCGCGGAGCGTGCCTGCCGGCGAGGTGGTGCCGATTCCTGTGCGTCACGCCGGCGCGCCGCTGGTTCTCGACACACCGGCCTTGGTGGCGACGCTGGTGGAGCAGCGCCGCGCCGGCAGAGGCGCGCCTGAGCTCGCCGCTGCGTTCCACGAGAGCCTCGCAGCTGCGGTGGCCTCCGCCTGCGCGGACCTCGCTGACGCGAACGGGGTCCGACGGGTGGCGCTCAGCGGGGGCGTCTTCCAGAATGCGCTCTTGCTGGCGCGGACGTCGGCCCTGCTCCGCGAACGCTCGCTGGACGTGTACACCAACCGTCTCGTCCCAGCCAACGACGGGGGCGTCAGCCTAGGGCAGGCATACGTCGCAGCCTGCCGGGCCACCGCCGGTGTGCGGGCATGGGCATGATGGCTGTGATGAACGGCACCGGCGCTGCGGCGGACGTCGACCTGGCCTTTCTGCGCGACGGCGTGACGGCGCGGTGCGCCGCCGGCGAGGCGTACTTCGCCGCGATCGCGCAGGCCCTCGCGCAGTGCGCCGCCGAGATGGCCGATCGGTTCTTCGCCGGAGCCACACTGCTGGTGTTCGGCTCCGGCGCCGGCGCCACCGACGCGCAGCACAACTCCGTCGAGTACGTGCACCCGGTGCTGCCCGGTTGCCGCGCGCTGCCGGCGCTGTCGCTCACCAACGACGTCAGCACCGTCACCGGTATCCTCGAAGGCCCGGATCCCCTCGACGTGTACGCGTACCAGCTGCGCGTCCTCGGCCGGCCCGGCGACATCGCCCTGGCGTTTCTCAGCTCTCCGGACGACGGTCCGTCGCTGCGCGGGCTGCGCACTGCGCTGGACAGTGAGATGCTGACCATCGCTCTCAGCACCGGTGAGCGTGCACCCGGCGCACGCGCGACACACACGTTCCATGTCGACAACGTGGACCCGCTGGTCGCGCAGGAGCTGCACCTCGCCACCTACCACATGCTCTGGGAGCTGACGCACATCGTCCTGAACCACCGCGGCATCGCCGAGGCACGCCCGTGAGTGAGAACGTGTGCCGCGACGAGGTGTGCATCACCTGCTCGGACCAGCTGCTTGAAGTGGTGGTCATCGCGGTGAGCCCGGACGGCGCCATCGCCCAGGCGACGTGCGACGGGATCCCGTGCGAGGTGTCCGTCGACCTGCTCGACGGCGTCGTGGCCGGCGAACACCTGCTGGCGCATGGCGGCGTCGCGCTCCAGCGGGGAAGGCTGGAGATGGCGCGATGACGCGGCGCGACGACCCGTTCTCGCAGCTGCTGTATCCGATGCTCAGCGAGCAGCCGTCGGTCGACGCGTCGGTGGTCACCGAGCTCGCCCGCGCACCGATGCAGAAGTCCGCGGAGAGCAACGCCCTGCGCGTTCAGCTCTTCGATGCTGCTGCAGACCAGATCGCGGCCTGTGCTCGCGGCATCTCCGATGCGGTGGCCTCCGGCGGTCGCGTGCTCGCCTGCGGCAACGGCGGCAGCGCGACGTCCGCCGCCGACCTGGTGGCCGAGCTGCTCCACCCGGCCGGGTCGCGTCCCCCGATCGCCGCGCTCTGCCTCACCGCCGACGTCGCGGTGGTGACCGCGATCGGCAACGACGTCAGCTACGACGACGTGTTCGTGCGCCAGCTGCTCGCGCTGGGACGGCCCGGCGATGTGCTCCTGGCCATCTCCACCAGCGGCAACTCGGAGAACCTGGTGCGCGCCGTTCTTGAGGGCAAGCGGCTGCGGATGCTCACCGTCGGCATCGCCGGCCACGACGGCGGACGGATGCGCGCCGATGGCACCCTCGATCATCTCTTCACGGTCCCATCGTCAAGCGTCCACCGCATCCAGGAGGTGCAGACCACGCTGTACCACCTCCTCTTCGAGCTGGTGCAGCGACATCTCACGGAGGTCCGGGCATGTGCCTAGCGATTCCAGCCAAGCTGGTCGAGTACGTCGACGCCGATCGCAACTACGGCAAGGTGGAGCTGGGCGGCGTGCGGCGCCAGGTCAACACCTCTCTGCTCGTCGGTGAGGACACCGCCGAACCCGGTGACTACGT
>CATPBU010000067.1 GCA_955652455.1 Candidatus Dormiibacterota bacterium | reverse complement strand
GCACCGTGGGCCGCGGCGGCGCACACCCAGCCCCCGGCCCACGGTTGATCGCTGCAGCGCCGGCGGTGGAGAGCCAGGAACGCGTCCTGGGCGACGTCCTCGGCTTGGCCACGGTCGCCGAGGACCCGGGCGGCGATGGCGACGACCCGCGCGTAGTCCGTCCTGAACACGCGGTCGAAGGCGTGGTCCGTCGCGGCGATGGGAGCGGGGGGGACGGTCATGCGCCAGACGGCCTCTCCATTCATACAGACAAAGCACCGCCGCGGCTCGTCTTGTGACGCCCGAGGCCGGCTACGAGATCCCCGCCTGCCGAGCCAGTCTGACCGCCTCGGCCGCGCCGCCGGTCCACGGTTCCCCGTGGCCGGGTAGCACTTTCGTGGCCGCCACGGCCAGGAGCGCCCCCAGCGAACTGAGCGCCTGTGCGCTGTCGCGGTTGAACCCCGACGGCATGATCTGCGGCCCGACCCGCCCGGTCAGCGGGTTGCGGGTGACCAGGGCATCGCCGCTGAAGAGGACGCCGCGCGACTCGATGTGGAGGGCAGCGCTCCCGGCGGTATGACCGGGGGCGTGCACGACCTTCGGACGGCCGGGAACGTCGAGCACCTCGCCGTCGCCAAACGACGACAGCTTGCGGATGGGCACGATGCTCAATGCCCGCCGCCTGAGCAGCGAGAACACCGTTCGGTACATCTCGGCCTTGGCTAGGTATGTGGCGATCTTGCCGTCATTCTTGGGATGCCGGCCGCCGCTTGCCTGGTCGACGTCTGCCTCGTGGATCCACACCCTGGCGCTCGTTGCGGTCCGCGCCCGCTCGGCGAACCCGGTGTGGTCGCTGTGCGCGTGGGTGATCAGCACCGCGTCGAGATCCTGGAGGCGGCGACCCAGCCCGGTGATGGTTCGCACCAGCAACTTCCAGTCGCCCGGCGCGCCCGCGTCGACCAGGACCAACTTGCCGCCGTCCTCGATGAGGTAGAAGTTGACGACACCCCCGGTCAACCTGTGGACACCGACTGCGACTTCCAATGCGCTTCCCCTGAGACGTGCGACGTGTCGTCGAAGCATAGGTCGGGCCAGGTCGGGCGGCAGGGCAATCGGCAGCTTCCCGGGGCGGGGGAGCGAGCGGCGCCAGCCTGGCCAAGCTGGGCGCTCTAACTACTGATAATGGAGATTCTCACGATCTAGAGGGGGTTTTGGGTTACTCGGCCGTGGTGGGCCCTCGTCGCTCGCTCGCTTCGACAGGCGGAGACCCCACTCACGCAGGGTCCCGCTAGGTCGTCTCAGCTCTGCTCGGGGCTCCCGCCCTGCCAGTCGAGCGTCGTGCCCGTCTCCAGGACCGTCTTGAGACCGCTGAGCACCCAGTTCCAGCCGCCGCCGGCACCGGTGTCTTCCATCTGCCCACCGACCAGCAGCGCCAGCTGGGGTGCACCCTCGAGGTCGTGGATCAGGGTCAGCTTGCTGACACCGCCCTTGCCTTCCTCGATCTCATAGGTCAGCCGGGTGAAGCCCTCGGCCTCCATCTCCGGGCCGCCCATGACCATGCGCCAGGTCTGGACCAGCTTGCGCGGCGGGTCGGCTTCGATCACCTCGCCGTCCACTGCAACCTCGCCTGACCCCATCGACCGCATCGCTTCGCTGGTCAGCCCTACGTACTTGCCCCCGGGACGGAGGTCGTATTCGGCGCGGCCGCCGTACCCGTACTTCTCCGTCCACTCGGGCTTGGTGATGGCGTCCCAGATCGCCTGCGGCGTCGCCTTGATGTACACCCGGTACACCTGGATGGTCGCCGTGGTCGCCGCCGTCGTTGTCATGCCGTGCCCTCCAGTTGGTTCTTCAGGTCTGTGAGCGCCGACACCTGGCGCTCGGTGTACTTGTCGATCCACCGGTTGTGGATCAGCCGGATTGGCACCGGGTTGAGGAAGTGCAGCTTCTCCCGACCCGAGCGTCGTGCCACCACGAGGCCCGCTTCTTCAAGGACGCGCAGGTGCTTCATCACCCCGAATCGGGTCATCTCCAGCTCGGACTCGAGCTCGGTGAGCGTGCGGCCGTCACGCGCGAAGAGCCGATCGAGCAGGTGGCGACGGGTGGGGTCGGCCAGCGCCTTGAACACATGGTCGTCGTCGGTCATGCCGAGACAATACGTGACTAAATAGTCACGTGTCAAGCGCCCGACCCAACCGTCAGACAGCCTCGGTCCCCGTCGACGACACCCGACCGACGACCGGATGCGGCGCCCGCTCGCCGATCAGCGCCTGCTCGTTGAGCTGCTGCTCCGGCTGAATCCGCTTGCCCTGTTGCCAGCAGTCCAGAGCCAACGCGATCAGGAGCACCAGCTGGCGGACCAGGAGTTCGACCAGCTCCGGTCGGGGCTCCTCGCCGATGTTGTCCCGAGGAGCAGACAGGCGCGCGATGACCTGGGAATTCACCTTGGCCAGGACCTCGCCCGGCTCTGACTCCTCGACCGCGATGGCCACTCGGGCGCTGACCCCGACCGCTGAGCAGGTTTTCCAAGCCCGCTCCCAGGTCGGCTCCCGATGACGTCCCAAGAGCACCCGGCGCACCGGGTCGCTGACGAGGACCTCGCCTCTGTCGCGGCAGATGTCCTGCAGGGCGGCGACGATGTCGTCCTCCGCCGTGCGCGAGATCCAGGCGATCAGCGCCGGGAGGCGATTGTCGAGGTCGGGATGCTGGGTGTCGCCGAAGTCCGAGTGCATGCCGCTCATCGTGGTCCCATGGAGCGTGCAGTAGACGGTGTCGTCGAACACCGTGCGGTGGCT
>CATPBU010000066.1 GCA_955652455.1 Candidatus Dormiibacterota bacterium | reverse complement strand
GGACTGCGCCGCCGGCCGAGCGTCCGTGCGCTCATCTCGGTGACGCGACGCGGCAGCGGTGTCGACGTTGTCAGCGCGAAGTAGCTCCGCAGGTCGCGGTCGAGGTCGCCGGTGAGCGAGGTTGGCTCAGACATTTGCCATCTCCTTGCGCATCGACGCCAGCGCACGTGCCATGTGGGTACGCACCGAACCGGCGCGGCAGCTCATCAGGTCGGCGCACTCGTCGATCGAATAGCCGTGGTGGTAGTGGAGGAAGACGGCTGCCCGCTGTCTTGGCGAGAGCCCGCGGTAGCTACGGTCGAGGTCGACGAGGCGTCCCTCGAAGCGCGGGTCTGGGACTGCGGCGTCATTGGCGTTCGTCGCCCTGCCCAGGCGGAGCCGCAGGCCCCTGCGCCGGTTGATGCAGTGGTTCACACAAACCCGCATCAACCAGGTCGTCCGCGCGCTCTCGTCGCGCACGCTGCCCCAGGATCTCCAGGCTTTGAGCATCGCGTCCTGGAGCGCGTCCTCGGCCTCGGCGTGGTCACGCAGGATCGAGTAGGCGACTCCGTACAGGTGGCGCCGCTCCGCGCTCAGCAACCTGTCGAAGCTCGCTTCCGCGTCCGCGACGCGCGGAGTGGCCGGCACCATGAGCATCTCCTGCGCAGTCTCCACGCGAGAATAGACAGGCGCCGGCGCGGATTTACTGACACTCCGCCAAGAATGGAGCTCAGCGGCGGCGCGCGTACCCCCGCTGGCGCCGCTGCGGACGGGGCCGCTCCGCGGCGGTCGCCGCCGCCTCAGCCTCTGGATCGTCGATGCGCCGCCGCAGGTCGGTGAGCCGGTCGCGCAGCTCTGCAGCCCGCTCGAACTCGAGGTCGCGCGCTGCCCTCTTCATCTCCCGCTCCACCTCCTTGGCGAGCCGGAGCAACTCGTCCGGCGGCAGGCCGGCCGATTCCTGCAGGTCGGCGGCGTGGGCGTTGACGTCGTCGCGATGCGTCTCCATCTGGTAGACGGCCTTGACGATTGACAGCGGGGTGATCCCGTTGGCCGCGTTGTGCGCGGTCTGCACGGCGCGGCGCCGGTCGGTCTCGGCGATGGCGCGCTCCATCGCCTCCGAGCGGGAATCGGCGTACATCACCACGTGGCCGTTGATGTTGCGCGCCGCCCGGCCAATGGTCTGCACCAACGATCGGTAACCGCGCAGGTAGCCCTCCTTGTCGGCGTCGAGGATGCCGATGAACGACACTTCGGGGAGGTCGAGTCCCTCACGGAGCAGGTTGATTCCGACCAACACGTCGAAGACGCCGAGGCGCAGGTCGCGGATGATCTCGACGCGCTCGAGGGTGTCGATGTCGCTGTGCAGATACCGCACCCGCACCCCGGCTTCGCGGAGGTAGTCGGTGAGGTCCTCCGCCATCTTCTTGGTGAGGGTGGTGATCAGCACGCGTTCCTTGCGCTCCACGCGGCGCGCGATCTGGGCGAGGAGGTCGTCGATCTGGCCCTCGGACGGCTTCACCTCGACAATCGGATCAACCAGCCCGGTCGGCCTGATGATCTGCTCGACGACCTGCTTGGAGTGCTCCTCCTCGTACGGTCCGGGGGTGGCGCTCGCGTAGATGACCTGACCCACCATCGAGTCCCACTCGGCAAATGTGAGCGGGCGGTTGTCGAGCGCCGACGGCAGCCGGAACCCGTACTCCACCAAGGGGATCTTGCGCGAGCGATCACCGCCGTACATACCGCCGATCTGGGGCACCGCGACGTGCGACTCGTCGACCACGATGAGCGTATCGTCGGGGAGGAAATCGAGCAGGCAGAAGGGGCGTTCGCCCTCGGCGCGTCCGCTGAGGTGACGCGAGTAGTTCTCGATGCCGGCGCACGTGCCCGTCTCCTGCATCATCTCGAGGTCGAAGTTGGTGCGCTGCAGCAACCGTTGTGCCTCGAGGAGGCGGCCGCGCGACTCGAGCTCGGCGACGCGCTCGGCCAGCTCTTCACGGATTCGCTCCACCGCCGTCTTCAGCTTGGCCGCCGGGGTCACGTAGTGCGACGCCGGGAACACCGTGAACTCCTCGCGCTGCGCCAGGATCTCGCCGGTCAGCGGGTCGAACTCCTTGATCGACTCGATCTCGTCGCCGAAGAACTCGATTCGGGTTGCCACCTCCTCGTAGGCAGGCTGCACGTCGAGGACATCGCCGCGAACGCGGAACCGCGAGCGCCCGAAGTCCGTGTCGTTGCGCGAGTACTGCAGGTCGGCAAGCTTGCGCAGCAGGATGTCACGGCGCCACGTCTCGCCGCGCTCGATCTTCAACGACTCGCCGAGGTAGTTCTCCGGCGATCCGATGCCGTAGATGCACGAGATCGAGGCCACCACGATGACGTCTCGGCGGGTCAGCAGCGCCCGCGTGGCGCTGTTGCGGAGGCGGTCGATCTCGTCGTTGCGCGATGAGTCCTTCTCGATGTAGGTGTCGGTGCGAGGGATATACGCCTCGGGCTGATAGAAGTCGTAGAACGAGACGAAGTACTCGACCGCGTTGCTGGGGAAGAACTCGCGGAACTCCGCCCAGAGCTGGGCTGCCAGCGTCTTGTTCGGCGACAGCACCAGCACGGGGCGCTGCAGCCGCTGGGCGAGGTGCGCGACCGTGAAGGTCTTGCCCGACCCGGTGACGCCAAGAAGGGTCTGCTCGCGCATGCCCTCCTCGACGCCCCGGTACAGCGTCTCGATCGCCGCCGGCTGGTCACCGGCGGGCGCGAACGACGAGGTGATCTCGAACTCGGGCACCAGGTCAGTCTAACCAGAGGCTGCAGGCGGCAAACCCGGCTGAGAGCTCATCGGGAGGTCACCTGCGCGTACACCTCCTCGAGGCGGCGGGCGACGATGTCCCAGGAGTGCTCGGCTCGGACAGCGCGAACCACACGGTCGGCCACCTCGGCGCGGCGCTCGGGCTGGTCCACCACGGTGAGCGTCAGCGCGACCAGGGCATTGACATCGCCCGGAGGCACCAGCAGGAAGGGGTCGGCAACCGCGTCGCGCAAGCCGTCGACGTCGTATCCGGCCACCAGCGCGCCTGCAGCCTGGGCCTCGAGCGCGACCAGCCCGAGGCCTTCGTACCGCGATGGCATCAACACCACACCAGCCCGCGCGAACTCCGTCTGCAGATCGCTGTCCGACACCCGGCCACGCACCTCGATCGATGTGCCCCGTGCGGCGCGCCGCACGGCGTCATCGAGGCGTCCCGACCCGACGATCGCCGCGCTGAGATGCGGTCGGTCGCGGAGAACCGTGCACATCACGGTGACGGCGTCAAGAACGCCCTTTTCCGTTTCCCAGCGCCCCGCGAACAGCATCCGGCCTGGCTCTCGTGTAACAGACGATGCCGGCGGGACATCGACCCCCGGGCGCACCACCTCGACCCTCGAGGCTGGCACACCCAGCCGCCGCACCGCGTCTGCGGTGGAGGGCGACACCGCCAGCACCATTGCTGCGCGGCGGTACGAGCGGGCCTCCAGCGGCGACATCACGCGACGCAGCGAGCCGTGCCCGTGCGCCTGCGCGTAGGTGTGGTGGGCGGTGTAGACCAGCGGCGCGCCGACGTCTCGCAGGAGGAGCACGCCACCCGGACCGCCGTGCGCATGGACGACGTCGCCCTCCAATGCGGTGACCAGCCCCCGGTGGCGGTTGAGGTGCAGCGAGAAGTCGAGAGGCGCGCGGCCGGTGACGCGCGGGAAGGCGATGGCGTTGTTCCCCCGCCCGGAGACTGAGCTGACAGTGTGGCCTCGCGCCACCAGCGCGCTGCGCATCCCTCGCAGGACGACTCCCTGGCCGCCCAGTGGCGGCTCGTCGTCGTAGCTGACGAAAGTGACCCGCGTCACTTCTGGCATCGTGGGCAGTACACGGTGGTGCGACCCGCGATCGTGGTCTGCCACAGGATGGCGCCACACAGGAAACACGGCCGGCCGCCACGCCCGTACACCTGCAGCCTTTCCTGGTTGCTGCCCCTGGCGTTCCAGACGTCGCGATAGTCGTCCACGCTGCTGCCGCGATTGGCGATCGCGGCACGCAGCACCGTGGGGATTGCGGCGTGCAGGGCGGCGCGCTGAGCGCGTGTCAGGGTGTGGCAGCGGCGACCCGGCCGCACCCGGGCCAAGTGGCATGCCTCGTCGACGTAGATATTGCCGAGGCCGGCCACGCCGCGCTGGTCCAGCAGCGCCGCCTTCACCGTCCGCGTCGTGGAGCGCAGCACGGCGTCGAGGCGGGCGGTGGTGAACTCGTCCGACAGAGGCTCAACGCCCAGGGTGGGCAGGACCCGCGTATCCTCCAACGTCGCGCGCGGACCGAGGAGGATCCTGCCGAAGCGGCGCGCATCGTCATAGCGCAGCTCGCGTCCGTCATCGAGCAGCGCGCGCAGGTGGGTGTGTCGGGCCGGCGGTGAATCGTCACTGCACACCAGCAGGTGCCCGGTCATGCCGAGGTGGAAGACGAGGTCCTCACCGCTGTCCAGCGAGCAGAAGATGAACTTGCCGCGCCGAGTGACGCTGTCGACGCGCTGACCGGGCAGCACCGCCTTGAACACCTCCCGGACCGGGAAGCGGAGCACCTTCGGGTGACCGAGCTGGACGCTCATGACGGTTCGCCCCACCACCGC
>CATPBU010000065.1 GCA_955652455.1 Candidatus Dormiibacterota bacterium | reverse complement strand
GTCGGGACTCACCTCCTTCGGGCCGCCCGATGGGCAGCAGGAATCATTCAGAGAAACAGTGTTGTTGTGCTTGCGATTGTACTCGGCGGCCACGACGGGTGGATTCGAGCCGAGGCGGCGTCAGCTCAGCGTGTGTCCGTGTCGTCCTCGCCGCCGGCGAACCGCTCAGCGCCCTGCGCGGTCTCACCGCTGGTGATCACCGCAATGCCGCGCCGCGTCTCGTTGACCAGTGCGTCGGCGCTAGGGAGCGACCACTGTTCGTACACCGACATGCAGTCACTGCGCATGCACGTCTGGGGCAGCTCGGCCAGACGGTGCGCGAGGAGGACGGCCTCGCCCAGGGGCTCTCCGTCGGGGACGACGCGGGTTGGTGAGTCCCATCTGCAGAGCCTCGCCGGCGCCCACGGGACGCCCGGTGAGGATCACGTCGAGCGCACGACCGTGCCCGACGGGGCCGCCGGCGACGGCATGACCCTCGATGGCTGCGATCACAGGCTTGGCCAGCAGCAGCCGCGGGATGCCCAGCGGCGCATCGCCACCCTCCTCGGTGCGCAGGCCGGCGACGGCGCGGAGGTCGGCGCCAGCACAGAAGCTCCCGTCCGCACCGGTGCTGGCCACGACGCGAGCCTCGCCAGCGGTGTACTCTTGCAGGTCACGAGCGTACATCCGTTCGCCGGAAGCGTGAGGATCTCGTTGCGCAGGCCAGCCCTCGACCCCGACCAGCGCGCCGCTGTCGCCCACCGCAAGGGCCCCTGCTTGGTGCTCGCCGGGCCGGGAAGCGGCAAGACGCACGTGATCGTCGAGCGGTTCCTCGCCCTTGTCGACGAGGGGGTGGGGCCGGCCCAGCAGCTTGTGCTCACCTACACGCGCAAGGCTGCCGCCGAGATGCGCTCTCGCGCGGAGGAAGCCCATGGCCCATTCGTGGGCGAGCTACCGCTGAGCAACTACCACTCCTTCGCCGGCCGGCTGGTACGCGAGTGGGGCTGGCTGGCGGGAATCTCGCCCGCGTTTCGCATCGCTGACGAGGCGGAGCGCTGGTTGCACCTCGAAGCGGTGCTCGCCGAGCTCAGGCCGCGCACGCTCTGGAACCCACTCCGTCCCCACGACCTGATCGACTCCATCCTCGACGTCATCGGCAAGGCCAAGCAGGAATTGGTGACCCCGGCGCGCTATGCGCAATGGGCCGCCGGAGAACTGGCTGGGTGCCATGACCCGGCCGAGCGCGCTCTGCTCGAACGCCAGGATGAGCTCGCCGGGGTCTACGCTGCGCTCGACCAGCGCTACCTGCGCCATGCCGTCCTCGACCACGACGACACCATCCTCCGCGCCGAACAGCTGTTGCGCGAGCACGAAGCGCCCCGCCACGCGGTATGCGGCGCCATCGAGTACGTCATGGTCGACGAGTACCAGGACACCAATTACGCGCAGGCACGGCTGGTCGAGACAATGGTCGCAGCACATCGCAACATCCTCGTGGTGGCCGACGACGACCAGGCGATCTACAAGTTCCGGGGAGCCAGCCTGGCCAACCTCGATCGCTTCTCACGCAGCTACCCCGAGCACGCCAGCGTCACGCTCTCCCACAACTACCGCAGCAGAGCTCCGATCGTCACGGCGTCACAATCGATCATCGGTGCCGCCGACCCTGCGTCGCGCATTGCCAAGACACTGGTCGCCCAACGTGGCGACGGCGACGCGGTGGAGCTGTGGGAGGCGGCCGACGAGCGCAGTGAGGTGCTCGGCGTGGCATCGGAGTGCCGCCTGCTCATTGACGCTGGCGTGCACGCTGCGGACATCGCCTGGCTCTTCCGCCGCCACGCCGACATGCGCGCGGCCATCGGCGCGCTACGCGAGACGGGCGTGCCCTACCAGGTGCAGGGAGGTCGTGGCTTCTTCACGCAGCCGGAGATCAAGGACATGCTCGCGCTGCTCGGCGCCGCCGCCGACCCGTCCGACTCGCAGGCGCTGCTGCGCTGCCTGCAGATGCCGTCGTGGAAGGTCAGCAACCGCGGTCGGCTGGCGCTCGTGCAGTGGTGCAGTGAGCACGACGCTCCGCTGCTCGAGGTGCTCCGCTCCGGGGACGGCTGCGAACTCGACTCGCACGATGCCGCAGGGGCGGCGCGCTGCATCGCCGACATCGAGGCGCTGCACGCGGTCAGCGCCCACGAGGACGTCCGCGAGATCTTCTACGAGGCGCTCGAGCGGAGCGACTTCCTCGGCCTGCTCGATCTCCAGGCGGAGCTGGCGCGCATGCAAACCGGAGCCAACCTCAACAAGTTCGGCGAACTGCTCGAGTCCTTCGCCGACTGGAGCGACGACCGGCGCCTGACCACGGCGTTGCACTACCTCGACGTCCTCCGCAACAGCCGCCACGCCGACGAGCTCGCCGGCATCGACGCCGTCGACGACGGCGTCGTCCTGCTCACCGCCCATTCCGCCAAGGGACTGGAGTGGCCGGTGGTGATCATCTCCAGCTGCGTTGACGCGCGCTGGCCGGGACGCGCGGGGACGGCGCGGTCGCAGCTGACGCTGCCGGGTGCGCTCGTGCCCGAGCTGCCGCCGCCCGGCGACGCGGTCATCGATGAGGAGCGGCGCCTGTTCTACGTAGCGGCCACACGCGCTCGCGATCGCCTGGTGCTCTCGCGCGCCCGGCGATACCCGCAGAGCTTCAAGGATGAGGGCGCCTCTCCCTTTCTCACGCCCGTCGCCGTCGGCGCGTCTGTGCGCAACCGTGAGGTTCCCCGCGCGGCACCGCTTCACCCCCGTCCCGCGCGCGCCGCGGGCCGGGCATTGGCCGAGCGCCTGTCCCTTGGAGTTTCGGACATCCGTGTCTTCAAGCAGTGCCCCCGTCGCTTCGAGTACCGACGCCGCTACCACATGCCGGTGCGGGACTCACTGCAGAGCTGGTACGGCACCCTCATGCATGCGGTGCTGCAGAATGCAGCGATGCGCCGTAGCGCCGGTGAAGCGGTGACCGCGGACACGGTGGCAGCGATCTGGAACGACGCCTGGACGGCGTCGCGTGGACCGAAGGGCAGCAACCCAGAGCTGCGCGAGCTCGGCGAGCAGCAGCTGCGACGGTATGCGGGCACGGACGCCTGGAGCACCGCCTCGGTCGAAGCAGTCGAGGAGACGTTCAGCCTGGCACTCGACCATGCTGACGTCCACGGCCGCTGGGACCGGCTCGACTCGAGCGCGGGCGGCGCTGTCACCGTGGTCGACTACAAGACCGGGCCACCGCGCGACGAGGAACGGCTGCGCAAGGACATTCAGGTACGTGCCTACGCGGTGGCGCTGTCACGAAGAGATCGCACCGACGACGTCGCGGTCGAGCTGCACCACCTCCAGACGGCGGAGGTGACGCGGATCGCTTTCACGCGCGACCAGCTCGACACCTCGTACCGATACCTCGCGGTCACTGCGCGGGACGTGGCGACGGCGTGGCGCGACGGCGTGTTCCCGCCGCATCCGTCGACGTGGCAGTGCCCGCGCTGCGAGTACCGCACCGTGTGCGACGAGGGACGCAGCGCCGAAGAGGGGTGACCGCGCCCGCGATCACGCGACGGCGGTCCAGCGCCTCCAATCGGGAGCACCGGTGATCGGCCCCTCTGGCTCGACGTCCTCGGGCAGCTCGGTGCGCCAGGGGAGCATGAGGTCGAAGACGATCTCCTGGATGGTCCAGAGGATGTCCATGATCTCGGTGATCTTGACCTGGCGCCGGCCGATGGCCTCTTCGACAATCGCCAGTGCCTCACGGTCACCCGTCTTCGACACCGCGCTGCGCGCGAACGCGAACACATCCTGCGCGCGGGCCTTCAGGTCCGCCGGCGTCTCCTTGATGCTCTGCAGGTGGATCTCCTCGCAGGCGCTGATCACCTCGTCGACGCGTTCGACCAGCCTGCGAAGGCGGGTACCCTCGACCATTTCCCGGTGATGGCGCTTGCGCGCGTCATGCACCTCTTGGGTCGCGTTCTCGATCAACAACTCAAATCTCCTCGGGTTGATGCCTCGATTGCTGACATCGGGATTGTCGACATTCGGGTCACCACGTGCCCCAAGAGTATCCCGGCCGCGCCATTGACATCAAGAGCACATTTCGGGTCAGATTGTTGCATGGATCGCATCAATGCGGACAGCCTCCGTACCTTCATCGAGGTGGCACGCGTGGAGCATCTTGGCAGGGCATCCGAAGCCCTCCAGGCAGATCCGTCGACGGTCAGCCGGAAGATCGCGCGCCTGGAGCAGGAGATCGGTGTCCCCCTCTTTGAACGCATCGGACGCTCCATACGTCTCACGCAGGCTGGGAAACGATTCGTGGGTCGGGCCGAACGTCTGCTCGCCGACTTGCGTGAGGCGGTGGCGGATGCCGAGGGCGCCGTATCGGCGGAGTCTGGCGAGGTGCGCGTCGGCTTCCTGCTGAAGGTCCTCGTCCATGCGGGCTCGGCGAACGTGTCGCAACAAGGTGCAGCGTCGCAGCCTCGAGCAAAAGGGCTGGAT